>JAYUYQ010000190.1:0-11517 GCA_043752435.1 Betaproteobacteria bacterium | reverse complement strand
AATTCCTGATTCGAGGTCATGGTTGAGATCATGCATGGCGCTGGCACGGCCGGCCACCCTGCGCCGGCGCCGCACACCACTGAATGCACCACTGAAGTTCGCGCTTGCTCACATCCGGCGCATCGCTATGACTTACCGCACAAAAACCACCTTGTGGACGCACCAAGCCTGCCCTGTTGCGTCAAATCCGGGCACGGTATGCAGGATTTCTAAATCGAAGGTGTCAATAATTAACAACTATTGCGATGCAACATTTAACATTTGGCATGCTCTAATCATTACCGTAACCATATGAAATATATTTATATTTTTATATTAGTTTAATGATTGTGTAGTAATACAAAAGGAGCCTCAAATGAGCACGACTAATCTGAACACCCCCCTCGCCGCTAACCCGCTGGACCGCATCCCGCTGAACGCCTACGACCGCCTCCGCGCCGAAGCCGCCATCCGCCGCGGCGAATACATCGCCGAACTGATCCTGGAAGCGAGCAGCGCCGTGCGCAGCCTGTTCGGCAGCGTCGAGGCCAAATCGCAGGGCCCGGTCGCACGTCGCCTCGGCCCCACGGGCTGCCTCGGCCCCACGGGCTGATAGCGTACCCGCCACCCCCACGGTGCGTGCCGGCATTGCCGGTCAACCATGCCTGAAAAACGCATAACACTCGCGCTGCAGGGCGGCGGCTCAACGGGGCGTTTACCTGGGGTGTGCTGGAACGCCTGCTCGAAGACGAACGCATCGTCATCGAAGGCATCAGCGGCTCCAGCGCCGGGGCGATCAACGCTTCCGTACTCGCCCACGGCTTTGCCACGGGCGGCCGCGAGGGCGGTATCAGTGCGCTGGAAGACTTCTGGCAGCGCATGGTGGCGACCACGCCGCCGGGTGGCTGGACTTTTGATCCGGCTGGACGCAAGGCCGGCCCGACCATGGATGCGCTGATGTTCCTGTCGCGTTTCCTGACGCCGGGGCAGATGAATCCCTTCAACCTGAATCTGTTGCGAGACGTACTCGCAGCTCAGGTCGATTTCAGCGTGTTCAGCGAGGACAGCCCGATCAAGCTGTTTGTCGCCGCCACGCAGATCGCCACCGGCCGCGCGCGGATTTTTGCGACGCCAGAAGTGTCGCTCGATGTATTGCTGGCCTCGGCCTGTTTGCCGTCGTTCAATCAGCCGGTGGTCATCGACAATGAGGCCTATTGGGACGGCGGACTCACCGCCAATCCGCCGTTGCGCCCGCTGATTTACCACTGCGATGCACCGGACATGCTGATCGTCGCCGTCAATCCGCGCCGTCGCCAGGATGCGCCGGCGACTGCCGACGAAATCCGCCAGCGCCTGACGGAAATCAGTTTCAATGCGGCGGCGGCTTCCGAACTGGAAGGCATTGCGCTCGCCAAAAAAGAAGCGGAACGCGACCGCTGGTCGCTGGGCCGGCTCGACCGCCGGTTGCGCCGCCTCAACCTGCACATGATCGACGCCGAGGATTACATGAACCGGTTGAACGTCAGCAGCCGGCTCAATACCGATGCCGGATTCATCGCCGCGCTGCGCACGGAAGGCCGCGAACGCGCCGACGCCTGGCTGCGCCGCAACTTCCGCCATATCGGCACGCGCTCATCGTTTGCGCTGACCAAACACCTGGCCTGAATCACGTTAGCTCAAGCACGCTGCCTGAAGCGCCGCCGGCGCTGTTCTGCTTTTTTTCTGCCTGATCCGCAATAGGGTCGCGGCGATGTTGCTGCGCGTGCGCCGTTATAATCGGTGCACGCCATGCCGCTCGTCCTGATTCTTTCGCTCTGCAGCATCACCTTCATCACGATGAAGGGCAGCCGCATCCTGATGACGCTGTATGCCGTCGATATGGGCGCGGGCCCCTTCGAAACCGGCATCCTGTTTGCGCTATATGGACTGGCGCCTTTTCTGCTGGCCATCGCCGCCGGCCGCATCGCCGACCGTTTCGACAACCGCCTGCTGATCTACTGGGGACTCGGCGCTTACACCATCAGCCTGGTGCTGCCGTTTTTCCTGCCATCGTTAAGCACGCTTTTCATCGTCGCGCCGCTGTGGGGTTTCACCAGCATGTTGTGGGTGGTGGCGACCCAGAGCCTGGTCGGCAAGTTGTCGACCACCGAAACGCGCACGCGCAACTTCAGTTATTACAGCCTCGGCGAATCCACCGGCTCGGTGCTGGGCCCGATTATCGTCGGGCTGTCGATCGACACGCTGTCGCACCAGCCAACCTTCCTGATCATGGCGGCAATCCCGGCGCTATGCGTGCTGACGGTGATATTCAAACGCCACGCCTTTCCACACACCGTAGTTGAAAACACTGATACCCACGCACCGCGCAACATGCGCGACCTGCTGGCGCTGCCGGCGATGCGCAACGCACTGTTGTCGAACGCCGCAGTGATGGCTGGGCTCGACCTGTTCAACCTCTACATGCCAATCTACGGCCACAGCCTCGGATTAACCGCCACCACCATCGGTCTGATCATGGGCGCGTTCGGTGCGGCGGCGTTCATCACCCGGCTGGCGATCCCGCACATCACCCGGCGTTACGGCGAACGCGCGATGCTCGCCGGTGCGCTGGCGATGTCGGCGCTGGCATTCATGGCCTTCCCCCTGACCACCAGCGCGGTGCTGCTCGCCGCGGCCGCCTTCGTGCTCGGTCTCGGCCTCGGCTGCGGACAACCGCTGTCGATGATCCTCGCTTTCAACGCCGGTCCTCCCGGGCGCTCCGCCGAGGCGATTTCGATGCGGCTCGCCGTCAGCTACGGCGCACATGTCGTGGTGCCTCCCGTATTCGGCATCATCGGCGCGGCAATCGGCGGCATCGCTCCCATTTTCTGGACCTGCGCGGTGATCATGGGCAGCGGCTCGTGGATCAACCGCGGCAAGGTTCGTGGCAACGGCGGCGCCCGATAAAAGTAAACGACAGGGAAACCACAAATGGCGAACTATCCCGAACTGAACGGCCGCGTTGCGCTAATCACCGGTGCAGCGCAGGGCATAGGAGCAGAAACTGCGCGTCTTTTCGCCGCGCAGGGCTGCAAGGTGGCCGTGGTCGACATCGACGCCGACAACGGCAACAAGGTCGCAGCCGGCATCACCAAAGCCGGAGGCGTTGCGCAGGCATTCAGGACCGACATCACGGATGCCGCATCGGTCGAACAGGCCATTGCCGGCATGGTGCAGGTCTTCGGCGGCATCGACATCGTCATCAACTGCGCCGGCGGCTACAAACAGCTCGCGACGGTGGAGGACATGTCGATCGAGGAATGGGACCGCACGGTGGCGCTGAACCTGCGCAGCGTGTTCCTGATCTGCAAAATGGCGATCCCGCAGCTGAAAAAATCCAAAGCGGGCCGCATCATCAACGTGTCATCGATTTCCGGACGCACGGTGCACACGGCCTCATCACCCGCCTATGGCGCGGCCAAGGCCGGCGTGACGCAGCTGACGCGTTTCCTTGCGTACCAGCTGGGCCCGGACAACATCACCGCCAACGCCATCGCACCGATCACCACGCTGACACCGCGCGTTGCAGCCTTACGCACCGAAGCCGACATCGAACGCATCGCGTCCCAAGTACCGCTGCGCCGGCTGGCTGTGCCGGAAGATCATGCGCAGGCGATGCTGTTCCTCGCCTCGGACGCCGCCGCTTACATCAATGGTGTGGTGCTCGATGTGAACGGCGGCCGGGTGATGATGTAAGCCTTATCTTCCGCTCATCTTCCAAACAGGCCTTTCAGCGCTTTAAAACCTTCCTGCAACGGATCCACTGCCGGCGCACTGCTGCCGCTTGCAGCGGGCGCAGCGCCGGCACCCGACATGCCTTCTTCACCGAGGATGGAAGAAGTCGTCGATTTCAGGCGCACCTTGACCGCCCAGTCCGGACTCCAGGGCAACTTCGGATCCTGCGGCCGCGGCGGTTGCGCAAAATTGGCTTCTTCGCCGTAGGCAATAAATCGGATGAACGCCGAGGGCGCTGCTGCGACAAACTGCGAGGGCACGGCGCATTCGGTGGTGGATGGAGACAGTAAAACCTTCTCTCGTATCAGCCGCGCCACTTCGGACGGCGGCAACCAGGTCATCAGCGATTAACCGAATTCACGCGTGCTGCTGGAACTCCAGATCACCACGTCTTCGCTGCCGCTTTTGCCGCCACCCATCGCGGTCGCAAAATATCCCTGGGCGTTGGCCACGCTGTTCCACGACACGTTCATGCCGCCGCCTGCGGATTTGCGACTGGCCAGATTCACCGGCTCCATGAAATCGTATTTGTCGGTCAGCGCAAAGCGGATGTCCGGCGAGTAGTTGCCTTTGACACTGTGATCACCGCGCAGGCTGCCGTCGCCGGAAACGCGGGTGCTGTCGCGCTGATTCGGCCAGTCGCCGTAGGTTTTGCTGCGCGACTGCGAAGGACCGCGCTGCACGGCAACGCGCCGGCTGAACAGGCCCTGCGGCACCTGGCCCTGCGCCAGCTTGGCGAAGTCGATGATGTATGGCTGTCCGGCGCCGGCGTTCTCACCGCAGCCCCAGAAAATCAGCATGCGACCGCGCGGCTTTTCAAAATTCTCCGGCACGCCGTCTTCGCGCGGCTCGGGGCGCGCACGCTGCGGCGTATCCAGCGGCAGGCTGGCACCCATATTGAGTCCGGCGGGAATTTCATGCGCCGCTGCGGGTGTGGCGCTGGCGCTGCGCTGCGAACCGAGTTCGAGCAGCATCGAACGATTGGCGCCACCACCACCCGGACCACCGCCGAGCATCATGCGGCCGATGTCCATCATCGACGGACCGCCACCACCGGCACCGCCCATGGGCATGCCAGAGGATGTATCGACGCTCATCCAATAAGAGGCGATCGGCGGATTGACTTTTTGTTGTGCCAGCGCGGCCGGCGCGAGGGCGGCAATGACTGCTGCAGTGAGGGTGGTGACGGCGATTTTAGTTTTCATGACGGGCTCCCTGAACGTGATGGCTTGATGCATCAGTGACAGAGTCTAGTTTACCGCGCTCCACAGCGATCGCGATGACATGCTAGGCTTTGAAAAATTACACACAATGGAGGAGTTGCCATGCTGCGGGTTGCTTTTAACACCTTTAACACCATCATGACCGTCACCCTGACCGTCTGGGGCATGAGTACCGCCATTGCCCAGACCTATCCCAATCGCGCAGTGCGCATGCTGATCCCGTTCACGGTGGGCAGCGCCGCAGACGTGATCGCCCGCGCCATGGAGCCGGCGCTGCGCGAACGCCTCGGCCAGCCGCTGGTCATCGACAATCGCGCCGGTGCCGGCGGCAACATTGCCGCTGAACTGACAGCAAAAAGCCCACCTGACGGTTACACGGTTTTCATGGGCACCATCGGCACCCAGGCCATCAACTACAGCCTGTATTCCAAGCTTAATTACCATCCGCTGAATAGTTTCACCATGATCGCGCGGGTCGGTGACAGTCCCAACGTGCTGGTGCTGAACCCCAGCGTACCGGCCAAATCGGTGCAGGAACTCATCGCACTCGCCAAGGCCAAACCCGGCGTATTGAATTACAGCACCTCGGGGGCCGGCACTTCGGTCCATCTTTCGGCGGAACTGTTCAACAGCATGGCCGGGGTAAAAACCGTGCATGTCGCCTACAAGGGTGCAGCAGAAGCGCTGACCGCGCTGATTTCGGGCCAGACCGATCTGCAGTTCGCCAGCGTGTCTTCAGCGATTCCGATGATCAAGACTGGCCGCCTGCGCGGTCTGGGTGTGACTTCTCCTGCGCGCATCGCGTCATTACCCGATGTGCCAACGATTGCCGAGTCGGGGTTGCCGGGTTACGCCGCGGTGGCCTGGTACGGCATTGTCGGACCGGCCGGTATTCCGGCACCGATCGTGGCGACGCTGAGCAAGGCAGCACTCGACTCACTGGCGCAGCAGGATGTGAAAAACCGCCTCGCCGCGTCCGGCGTGGATACCAATCCCGGGTCACCGGAAGAATTGCGCAAACTGATCGAAGCGGAAATTCCGAAGTGGGCGGCCGTGGTCAAGGCCTCCGGCGCAAAAGCTGACTAGCTCAGGAGACGCGCACGACGATCTTGCCGACCATCGCGCTGCTGTCCATGCGCTCTTTCGCCGCCGGCAGTTCGTCAAAACTGTAGACCTTGTCGACCAGCGGCGCAATGCGCCCGTCGACCAATCCCGGCAACACATCGCGCTTGAAACCGCGCGCGGCCTCGTTCTTGCCCTCCACCGACAACTGCGCGTTGGACACGCCGAACACTTCCAGCCGCCGCACATGCACTGCATTGAGGTCGATCTCGGCTTTGAACACGTTGTCGACATAACCGACGGTGGCGAGGCGGCCGCGGAATCCCAGCGTGCGCATGCATTCGGCAAACACCGATCCACCGACACCGTTGATCACCAGGTCGACGCCTTTGCCGCCGTTGAGCTCTTTCACCTTGTCGGCGAAATCCGGCTTGCGCGTGGCAATGCCGAAATCGAGACCAATCGCCTTTAACTGATCGAGTTTCTGCTGCGAACCCGAAGTGCCGATGGAACGCGCACCGATCAGTTTTGCCAGCTGGATGCTGGCCACGCCAGCACCAGAGGAGGCGCCCATGATCAGCATGGTCTCGCCCTTTTGTAGTTTGCCGAACTGGTAAATCATTTCCCAGGCGGTGATGAAGCTGACTGGCACCGCCGCAGCTTGTTCCCAGGACAAACGTTCCGGCTTGGGCATCATCTGGTTGATATCCATCACTGCGTATTCGGCAAAACCGCCGCGCACACGCCCGAACACCGCATCACCAACCTTGACGCCGCTGACGCCGTCACCCATCGCATGCACCACACCGGAAGCCTCGCCGCCACCGTGTTTCTCCGGACCGCCATGCACGGCGCCGCCAACAAACAGTTCGCCGCGATTCAGCGCGGTGGCGTGTACCTTGATGACGAGCTCGCCGGCCTTGGGTTGCGGCTGCGGGATATCGCGGTATTCAAGAATGTTCTTGTGATCTTTGGTGATGATCCAGCAGGATTTCATAAAATATCCAATAAAATCAAATACTTATATATAAAAGGCGTATTGCCCGAACGCCGCTTATTCAGTACCCGTCTCGCGCACGATCGGACCCCAGCGCTGCAGTTCTTTCTGGATGAATTGTGTCGCGCGTTCCGGCGATGAAGTCGTTACCGGTTCAGCACCCGCCTTGCGCAGGAATTCCTGCATGCCGGCATTGGCCATCACTTTTTGGTTGGCCTGCGCCAGCACATCCAGCACTGGCCGCGGCACGCCAGGCGACAGGAAAATCGCATTGAAGGCCTGCACCACCAGTTCCGCCATGCCGGCCTGCGCTGCAGTCGGCACATCCGGTACTTCCGAAAGCCGTTCCTCGGAGCAGATCGCGAGCATACGAATGCGACCCGACTTGTGATATTCCAGCGGCGCTGGACTGATGGTCGGCGTGTACATGGGAATATGTCCCGCCACCAGATCGGCAAGGCCCGGCCCCGCACCTTTGTACGGCACGTGCACGATGTTCAGATTGCCGTTCAATTTCTTGAACAGTTCGCCGGTGAGATGGGTAATGCTGCCGGTGCCGGCGGAACCGAATGACAACTGCCCCGGATTCTTTTTTGCAAACGCCACCAGTGCCTTGAGGTTTTTCACCGGCATCGACGGATGCACAGCAACACCGGTCGGCACCAATGTGATGATGCCCAGCGCGGTGAAATCCTTCAGCGGGTCGTAAGCCAGTTTCGGATTGCCCAGCGGGCTCAGCACATGCGTCGTGGTATTGGCGATCAGCAGCGTGTAACCGTCGGGTTTGGCACGCACTACTTCCATCGCACCGATGGCGCCGGAAGCACCGGCGCGGTTTTCGACAATCATGTTCTGGCCCAGCGCACGCGACATTTCCTGCGCCCAGCGCCGGCCGATGATGTCATTGACGCCACCCGGCGCGAAGGGCACCACCAGCCGCATCGTGCGCTCCGGAAACTTGCCCTGTGCCAGCGCTGCGCCGGGCGCGAACTGGATCGCGGCGAATGCCATCACCGCAAGTGCGGGGGTTAAAACGCGCGTGATCATGGATATCCTCTTGATTAATATTTTGATTATGGCTGCCTTGATAGTGTCGCGGAGCTTCATTCGCGCAACTGCAGTCGCGAAACGGGGCCGGGTCCGCCAAAGCGGGTTTCATGCTAATTGTTATCGCCTGCTGCCGCAACCGCAGCCGGCCTTGTTGCGACGTGCTTATTCCGGTGAACTCATTTGGGTACTTATTGTGGTGGGCTCTGTTGGTAAATATTCCCATTCGCGCCAGCCGCCGAGCAGGGGAAAATAAAGTCCGAGCCGGATGCGCAGCGCGCTGCGAAGCAAGTCCCCTTGGGGGGCGCTGCGAAGCAAGTCCCCTTGGGGGGCGCTGCGAAGCAAGTCCCCTTGGGGGGCACCACCCGCCTGCAGCAACGCGGCGTAACGTTCGAGCTGGCCGCGATAACGTTCATGTTCATTGTCGAGAAAAGCCGCGGTGTCGGCACCTTCGTGCACGCTGGTCTTGTAATCGATGATCCAGCGCACCCCTTCGGCATCAACAAAGGTACGGTCGATCACCACATTGGCATGCCGGCCGGCGCTGATTCCGCTGAGACGCCATTCCGAGCGGCCTTCGCCATGGGTATCCAGTACCCAGCGACCACGCACATCGCCGACACAGTTGATCAGCGCCTGCCTGACCCGGGCTGCCGCTGCCGGGATGTCATGTTCACCAACGCCTTGCGCAGCCAGCGCGTGGCGAATCGCAGGCTCCCGCGCAGCAATGCGCGAAGCATCCCATTTCCCGATACCGTCGTCGGCAATCCGCTGCAACCAGCGGTGCACCACGCTGCCGATATGGCGCGCAGTCTCCCCGGCCCAGGAAAACTCAAGATCATCCTGAAGGCGCACCGGATCGGGGGGCGGTGTCCATGCGGCAGCACACGGCACAGCAGGCAGCGCCCATCCGGCCGGCAACCGGCGCAGCTGCTGATCGATGAGATGCGGACGGACGGCGGTGTCTCGCTGACTCTCCGACGCCAGACTCTCCGACAAATCACGCAGCGCAGCCTCGTATTCCGGCTTCACCACCGGCCACAGTTTGCCCAGCAGTGAACGTGCGGACGGGGCTTGCAGGCGTCTGCCGCCGTCTTCGTCCATGGCCACACGCACATTGCCCAGCAGATGCAATTGCCGTTTGGCGCGGGTCGCCGCCACATACAACAGACGCCCATCCTCGTGACTCTGCTTCTCGGCATGAAACCGGGCAATCCACTGATAGATCGCATCGCCGTCATCGCCCGTCGCATTGATCGGTGCCAGCAACAGTTCGGACGTACTGTCGGCATCAGGCTGCTCCGCCCACAGGAACAGTTTCTTGTCATCGTTGCGCGTCGTCCTGGCAAGGCCCGGCACGATCACGACATCGAATTCCAGACCCTTGGCCTTGTGGATGGTCATGATCTGCAGGGTGTCGTCTGCTTCGACATCGGCCAAGGCGTAGAGATCATCGAGACCGGCCTCAAACGCAGCGCGATCCGGCAGCTCACCGGCCCCCTCATGCTGGTCAAGGTAGCGGAAAAAAACCTCGGCATCTTCGAGATCGGTTTCGTGCCCGACACAGGCCGGGCCGCCCAATGCGAACCATGCCCCCGCCACCTGCTCGCGCAGCGGTGAGCGCCGGCGCTGCAACAGGCCGGGCGCCAGCGCCACACGTACGCGCTCAGCGCGCTTGCGACCATCGTCCGAAAGACGCGCAACAAGCGAATCTTCGTGCAACGCATCCCAAAGCGTCCTTCCCGTATTGTTCCCGGCGAGTTTGTACAGGTCGGCAAGCGTCAGCCCGCACCACGGCGCGCGCAGCACAGCCAACCATGCCAGCCGGTCGCCCGGATGCGCCAGCGCGCGGGTCAGCGCAAGCAGATCCTGCACCACCGGGCGCTGGCCCAGCGGTTCGATGTCGATGGCGCGAAAGCGCAGATTCGCAGTTTTCAGGGCGGGCACGATTTCCCGCAGATGTCCGCGGGTGCGGGTGAGTATGGCCACCTTCGCCGCAGGATCAGCGGCGCGCGCAGCGAGAACAATGTCGGTGACACGTTGCGCTTCGGCAGCGCCATCGTCATGCAAAAGCGGATGCACATGGACGGCTGCGCCAGCCAATGCATCGCGCGTCGGCACAGAAGCCGTGTAAGGAACCGCGCCGGAGACCATGTTCTCCGCCGCCGGGAGGATGAGTGCAAACGCGGCATTGACCCAGTCGACAATGCCGGACTGGGACCTGAAGTTGGATGACAATTTGATGGAATGCAAATCAACGCCGGCGATACCTTCGGCGCGCGCGCGCAGGAACAGACCGACCTCGGCTTCGCGGAAACGATAAATCGACTGCATCGGATCGCCGACGGCAAACACGGTGCGCCCGTCATCCGGCTGCCATCCTGCAGTCAGCCGTTCCACCAGCTCGGATTGGCTGATCGACGTATCCTGGAACTCGTCAATCAACAGGTGATGGATGCGGTAATCCAGCGCCAGCGTCAGATCAGTCGGTGCGTCCTCGCTGCCCAGTGCATACAGGGCACTCTGTGCGACCTCGGTGAAATCCACTTGCCGGCGCGCCTGGAACACCAGCTTTAGTTGCGCAACCGCCAGCGGCAACAGGCGCAGGATCGCACCGAGTACCTGCCACTGACTTTCGCTGTATTGCGCGGGCGGAACAAGGCGAATGTCTTCCAGCGCGGTTCGAGCGTCGGCATTGCCTTCGAGCGCAGCGATGAGGCCCAGTGCACGCGTTTTCCACGGCTGAGCTGCGGCGCCCGCAGGGAACCCTTCATTTTTGGTCAGCCGTTTGCGCCACGATCCGTCGGCCGTCAGAAAAACACCCGCCAACATCACCCAACCATCGACATTGTCGGCAAACACACCAACCCCCAGGTTGCCGAAAGCATAGTCCGCAATCGCACGCAATTCGGCATCGGCCCGGGCCGGAATGACGGCGCGCAGGCGCACAACCGCCAGGTCGCGCGCATGCTGCAACGCAGCCTCAAGTTCATCGCGCTCTCGACCATGCACATGGCGCAACCACTGGTCTCGGCGCGCCAGCATATCGACCAGCAAACCCTCGGCCCGCGCCACATCGTTGTCCAGGTGGGCCAATACGTTTTCGACATCGGTCGCAATCGGTTCCGCTTCATTGACCAGCGCAATCGTCGCCTGCGCGGCCTGGCGATACAGCACTTCCGCATCTTCGATGCTGTCCAGCTGCGCGCCGAAGCGCGACAACACCGGCATCTGCCGCGTCAGGCGCGCGCACAGGGCGTCGATGGTCTGGATGCGCAATTGCCCGGGATTATCGACGAGGTGCCAGCCGGCTTCACGGTCGCGTTTCAAAGCGGCGGTCGCGAGTTCCAGCGTCAGCTTTTCATGCGCGGATTCAGGCGTCTTTTCAGACTGCGCATTGGCCAGCGCCTGCAATACGCGCTCGCGCATCTCGCC
>JAYUYQ010000189.1:0-4737 GCA_043752435.1 Betaproteobacteria bacterium | reverse complement strand
AATTGCGCGTCGCCGTCGAAACGAGTCTTGATCTCGGCCCGTTGCTGCGTAACCAGAGTCCGCGGGCGCGGGCCTGCGAAGTGTTTGCGCAACTCGGTGTTTGGAATACCGCCGGGAACAGCGGTGTGCTGCTCTATATCAACTGGGCCGATCGCGACATTGAGATCGTGGCCGACCGTGGTATCAGCGCGCAGGTGACGCAGCAGCAGTGGGAGGCAATCTGCCGCGGCATGGAACAGGCTTTCCGTGAGCATCATTTTGAGGCGGGGCTGCTCGAGGGCATCCGGCAGATCACGGTGTTGCTGACGCGTCATTTCCCTGCCACGGGCGACAATCCGGATGAACTCGGCAATCGTCCTGAGCTGCTATAAAAAATTAATTAAAACAATTAGTTACGAAGAATTTAAGGGTGGGCGCAGTGTGCTGTGTGTAATACAACAGCAGCCCTGATGCCGGAGTACACAGTCCCCGTAGTGTGCGTTCCGATGTGGTGAGTGCCACCAAAATAGTCGACTCGCGGTGAGCCCGCATTGCTGTCGAAACAGTTGTGGCATGTTCAAATCCACATCGCGAGCAGCCAGGTTTATCGGCTGTCGCGCAAAAAATTTCATGTTGTGAACGCTGCGGCCACTGTTGAGATAGTCGTGTCAGTGCATCTTGCTGTAAAGTCGCGCCACCGTTTCCGCAAACCTGCAGAAAACATGCAGGGCGGCGATGGCAGACTTCGGAGGAGTCAGCGTGTCGATATGTGAATCGCGAGTGCATGCAGTGCAGCGGCGCAACAGGCGCATTGCATGATTGAAGCCATTGTTGCCGGACTCACGGCGCTGCTGACGCCGCAAGCCATGCTGTTCATGCTGATCGGTGTGGTCTACGGGCTGGTGATCGGCATCCTGCCGGGGCTCGGCGGTGTGGTGGCGATGGCGCTATTACTGCCGTTTACCTACGGTTTTGAAACGGCAGCGACACTGGCGCTGCTGCTGGGCGCGCATATTGCAACCATCTGGGGCGACTCGGTGACCAGCATTTTGTTCAGTGTGCCGGGTTCGGCCAAGGGGCTTGCGCTGTGTTTCGACGGTTACCCGATGACCCAGAAGGGCCAGGCCAAGCGCGCCCTTGCGGCTTCCGCCACCGGTGCGTTGCTCGGCGGTATCATCGGCGCGATTTTCCTCGCCTTGTGTATTCCGCTGATCCGGCCGGTGATCCTCGCCCTCGGCCCCAGCGAATATCTGATGATGGCGCTGTGGGGACTGACTGTCATCGCCACCTTCAGCGAAGGTTCCTTGATGAAGGGCCTGACCGCCAGCGTGCTCGGCGTGCTGGTGGCCTTCATCGGCATGGATGTGGTGACCGCGACGCCGCGCTTCACCTTCGGCAGCGAATTCCTGATGGAGGGCGTTTCATTTCCGGTGGCGATGATCGGCCTGTTTGCGGTGTCGGAAATGATGAAACTGGCGATCAAGGGTACGCCTATCGTTGATCGTTCGCTGGTGCATGAGGACAGCACTGTGTTGCAGGGTGTTCAGGACGCTTTCCGTCACTGGTGGCTGGTGGTGCGCTCCAGCCTGCTCGGACTGTGGATCGGCGTATTGCCGGGAGTTGGTGCCAGTGTCGCCGGGCTCGCCGCCTATGCGCAGGCGGTGCAGACCTCGAAAACGCCGGAGCGTTTCGGCAAGGGCGCGGTTGAGGGCGTGATTGCGCCGGATGCGACCATGGGCGCCAATGAAGGCGGCGGCCTGATGCCGACGCTGGCCTTTGGCATCCCCGGTGGCGAAAGCATGGCGATCCTGCTGGTGGCTTTTATTGGGCTGGGCGTGGTGCCGGGGCCGGAAATGCTGACCAAGAACCTCGATCTGGTATTCAGCATGGTGTGGATCATCGTCATCGCCAATGTCGCGGTGACCCTGATTGGTCTCGGCATCACGCCGTGGCTGGCGCGACTGCCTTCGCTGCAAGCCAATCTGATGGTGCCCATCGTGCTGGCCGTGTGCTTTGTCGGCGCCTATGCCACGCGCGGGCACATCGAGGATGTGTTTGTTGCCGCGGTGTTCGGCATCGTCGGTTACCTGATGGACAAATACCGCTATTCACGCGCCAATTTCGTCATCGGCATGGTGCTGGCGGTGATGATCGAGCGCAACCTGCATATTTCGTTGACCTTGTATGGCCGCGATTTCCTGCTCGAGCGCCCGATTGCGCTGGCGATGCTGCTGTTCGTGTTATTTACCGCCGCACTGCCGTTCGTGCGTAACTGGCGGCGCCAGCGGCAAAAGGTGATTTCATGAAGCATGGTTTTGGACGGGTTTGCGTCTTTGGCCCTCACCCCCGACCCCTCTGCTGCGCGGCAAGTGTTCCCTTGTCCCGCAGGGAGAGGGGAGATATTGGTGGCCAGTGGTTTGATAACCATGGGCCGGAGGTTTGGTTTTGAGCCGCCATGCGCAGGAGAATCTCGCTTCCGTATTGTTGCTGGCGTTTTTTGCCGGTGTCATTGTGTTGTGCCAGGATTTTGGGCCGCGCGCGCGGATGATTCCGCAGCCGCTGGCGGGCTTCGGCATTGCACTGACGCTGATCCAGATGGCCTGGCACAACTTCGGTTCGACCGCCGAGTTGCAGATGGACATGATCTCGGTGCAGGCACCGGCCATTCCCGTTGCGGAATTGTCCGCGACCCCCGTAAAAAAACCGTCCTGGCAGCGGGAGGCGACCGCTTACGGCATGGTCGGCGTGCTGCTGGCGCTGACTTTTGCCACGGGCGTGATGCCCGCAGCGTTCCTGTTCACCGCCGGTTATTTCATGGTGACAGGTTATTGTTCATGGCAGCTCAGCCTGGTCTATGCTGCGGTGCTGACGGGTTCGCTATACCTGTTGTTCGTGGTGGCGCTGCAAATGCAGCCGTATCATGGCCTGCTGGCGCCGCTGTTCCCATAAAGTCTGATACCGGAGGAGACCGTAATGAAAAACAACATCGAAAAAACGCGCAGAAAACTGGTGTTTGCAGGCGCCCTGGCCCCCATGGCGATGAGTATGCCGGGCCGCGTGCTGGCCCAAACCGGCGGCGGTTATTACAAAGATAAGGTCATCATCATCAACGTCGCCGGCGGCGCCTCCGGCGGGCATACGCGGTTTGCCCGCCTGCTGCAGCCGTATCTGCAAAAACACAGCGGGGCGCGTGAAGTGCGCATCGTCAACATGCCCGGCGGTGGCGGGCTGAAGGCGGCCAACCACATCTGGCGTGTCAAACCGGGTAGCCCGGAGATTTTTTTCGGCAATGTGTCGACGCTGATCCTGGCGCCGCTGGCCGGCAGTGCCGGAGCGCAGTTGTTTGATCCGGTCAAATTCCACTACCTCGGTCGGGTCACCAGCGAACCGCGGGTACTGAGTGTGGGCGGCAAATCGGCGATCAAGTCGATTCAGGACGTGCAGAAAATGAAGCGCCCGTTTGTGTTTCCCTCGCAAGGCACGGACGAAGATTTCTACACCATGGCCGTGCTCGGTGACGCACTGGGATTCAAGGTCAAGGCGGTGACGGGTTATGAAGGTAATGCCGATACTTCGCTGGCAGTGATCAAGGGCGACGGCGACGGCCATATCACCGGCTGGAGCGAATCGCTGGGGCCGATCCGTTCCGGCGACAAAAACCCGATATTGATGGTGACCTCGCAGCCATCCCCGGACTATCCGCAGATTCCGATTGCGATGAATCTTGTGCCTGCCAGCAAACGCGCCACGGTGCAGGCCATGGCGACCATACTGGAGACACACCGCAGCTACATCGGCCCGCCCAACATGGAGCCGCAGGCCATCGCCGCCTTCCGCGCCGTGGTCACCGCTGCGCTGAGCGATCCCGAGCTGCTCGCCGAATCGAAAAAGAACGAGCGGCTGGTGTCACCGATGGATGGCGTCACGCAGCAGAAGCGGATCATCGAGCTGGCGAAAACCAGCGCCAGCCTGGCCCCCATCCTGATCGCTGCGGTCAAGGATATTCAGTAATAAATGCGCCAGTAATCAATGCGTCAGTAAGCACAGCAAGTAAACATTAGGGGCAGGAATGGCGGCAGCGACCACGCGCGCAATCACGACTTACGCGCTCGCGGATCGCGCCGCCGGTCCCGATTTCGGCATTCGTGACCAGACCAGCGTTACCCGCATCGCCGAGGCGCATCGCCACGAATATTTCCAGATCCAACTCAACCTCGCCGGGCGCACCGAGCAGCATATCGCCGCGACCACACGCCCGCTGGGGCCCGGCAGCCTGAGTTTCGTGCTGCCGTACCGGGTGCACCGGGTGCCCCATCCGCCGCGCTCGAAGTTCTACGTGATCAGCTTTAACCTGAATTTTCTGCGTCCGGAACTGGATGTCGACCCGCTGGACCTTGAGGATGTTTCCTTGCAGCGTGCGCCCGAGTTGGCACCATTCCTGTTTCAGGAATACCTGGATTTCCGCCTTAGCGGCGCGGATCTCAAGCTGGCGCAGGAAGCCTGCCGCCAGATGCAGACGGAAAATCTGCGCCGCCGTTATTGTTCGCTGGAAATGATTCGCGGGCATCTGCTGTTGCTGATCGGCACGGTCTGCCGCGTTCATGAACGCGACATCATGCGATTGGCGGCTGGGCAGGCGCAGCGCACCAGCCGGCGCGATGCGCTGGCGCGGGTGATGCGCCATGTGCGTGAAAATCTCGGCCGGCGCCTGCCGTTGGCGGATGCGGCGGCGGCCGCCGATTTGTCGCCGAACTATCT
>JAYUYQ010000188.1:0-4787 GCA_043752435.1 Betaproteobacteria bacterium | reverse complement strand
TGCAGCGCAGATCCACCGCCTTCCCTTCGAGCCGCTGCAGCAGATGATTCGCGGCATAAATACCCAGATCGGTCGTCGGAAAACGCACGGTGGTCAGCGCCGGCGTCATCAGCGCGGCAATTTCCATATCGTCAAAACCGGTGATCGAGACATCCGCCGGCACCACCAATCCCTGAACATGGCATTCGGCGACCGCGCCGATGGCGAGCACGTCGTTGCCGCAGATCACCGCGGTCGGCCGTTCATGCCCCGTCATCAGTTCGCGCAGTCCTTCGCGGCCACCGGTATGGGTGTACGGTTTTTCAACAACCCGTTCTGCCGGCAGCGTGATGCCGCGTGCCGCCAGCGCCTCGCGCACGCCAGCCAGCCGTTCCTGCGCGCGCTCGTTGTGCACCGTGATGCCGGAAACCATCGCAAACCGGCGATGGCCGAGGTCGAGCAGGTAATTGGTGATGCGCACCGCGGCGGCTCGATTGTCAAAACCGACACAGGGATGATTGCCACTTTCATCAAAGGCCCAGGTCAGCACATAGGGCACGCCATTCGACTCGATCATGCGGTAGATGTCGGGATGGTGCGTGGTACCCAGCAGCACCAGGCCATCGACGCCACGTTCGATCAGCGTGCGCGTGACGCGGGCCTCAATATCGGCATCGAATTCATGACTGGCCAGCAGCAGCACATAACCGGCGGCGTCAAGCGTGCGCTGCAGTGCTTGGATGGTATTGGCAAAAATCGCATTGTTCAGCGTCGGCACTACGGCGCCGATGGTGTGTGTGCGCCGCGACGCCAGTGCGCGCGCCGCGCCATGCGCGACATATCCGAGGTTGCGCGCCGCCTGCTGCACCCGCTCCAGCGTGCGCGCCTTGACTTTGTGCGGCAGCGTCAGCGCACGCGACACCGTCGCCGTCGACACCTTGGCGAGTCGAGCCACGTCGGCGAGCCGGGCCGCCTTGTTGGAGCGGGTTCTCGTCAAAATTTGGAAACGTCAGAGAAAAAAACCGGCTGACGCCGGCTTTTTCCGTGGCGGCTTGTGGTGATTAACGATATTGCTTGGCACTGTGCTTGCGGTACTTGGGCAGCAACCGGTGCGGCTGACGGAAGGCATCGCGCCGGAACGGGTCACCCAGTTCCTGCGTCAGCATCATGTTGATCACCGTCGGTTTATTGGAACGCACTGCTGCGCGCAGCGCATCGCCGACTTCATCGACATGCTCCACCGTCAGGCCTTGTGCGCCCATGGCTTCCGCAACATCGGCGAAATTCGGGTTTTGCAGGTTGGTGCCCAGGAAACGGTTCTCGAAATAATCGACCTGGTTCTTTTTCTCGGCGCCCCACTGGCCGTTGTTGAAAACGACAGCGATTGCGGGGATTTTTTCGCGCACGCAAGTCATCACTTCATTCAGACTCATGCCCCAGGCACCGTCGCCGACATAGGCAATGGCCGGACGATCCGGACGGCCAACCTTGGCGCCCATCACTGCCGGGAAGGCATAACCGCAGTTGCCGAAACTCATCGCCGCGAGGAACGACGGCGCCTGCTCGAAATGCAGATAGCTGTTGGACACCGAGCATACGTTGCCGATGTCGGTGGAGACCATCGCGTTTTTCGGCATTGCGCGCGCCAGTGCCGCCAGCGCCTGGCGCGGGCCGATGCGCGTCTTGGTGTTTGGCGAAGGCCATTTTTCGAGTTCTTCAGTCCAGGCTTTTTTCGCCTTTTGCACTTCGGCAATGCGCGCCTTGTTGGGCGACAGCTTGACGATGGCCTTAACGCGTTCGAGCAGCGCAACCGCCGCCAGCTTCGCGTCACCGCAGATCCCGATGGTGGTTTTCTTCACCAGCCCGAGCATGCGCGAATCAGCGTCGACCTGAATGATCTTGGCGTTTTTCGGCCAGTAGTCGAGGCCGTGCTGCGGCAAGGTGCCGAACGGTCCCAGCCGCGAACCCAGTGCCAGCACTACATCGGCCTTGGCGATGATGTTCATCGCAGCCTTCGACCCCTGGTAACCCAGCGGGCCACAACACAAGGCATGACTGGCCGGGAAGGAATCATTGTGCAAATAGGAATTCACCACCGGTGCAGTCAAATATTCGGCCAGTGCCACGCATTCCTTGATGCCATTACCCATGATCACGCCGCCACCGGAGAGGATCACCGGGAATTTGGCCTTGGCCAGCATCCGCGCCGCGGCATCCAGTGACTCCGGACCGCCGGCAGCTCGCTCCAGCTTGTGCGGCTGCGGAATATCGTAATCGCCTTCGCCGTAAAAATAATCGCGTGGGATGTTGATCTGCACCGGGCCGCGCTCGGCCATCGCGATGTCGAACGCACGACCGGTCAGTTCAGCGATGCGCAGTGGCGAATTGACGTGCACCTGCCACTTGGTGATTTTGGAGAAGATCGGCATCTGCTCGGTTTCCTGGAAACCACCCAGGCCCATGCTCAGGCTGCCCGATTCCGGGGTCACGCAGACCACCGGCGAATGTGCCCAGTACGCGGCGGCAATGCCGGTGACAAAGTTGGTGATGCCGGGGCCATTCTGCGCAATACACACGCCGTGTTTGCCGGTGACCCGCGAATAGCCGTCGGCCATGTGCGCGGCATTCTGTTCATGCGCCACTGACAGGAAACGGATGCCGGCCAGCGGGAACAAGTCATGCGCATCCATGTACGCCGAACCGACAATGCCGAAGGTGTCCTTGACACCCTGCGCAACCATTGTTTCGACAAAAGCCTCGGACGGGGTCATACGCACTTTGCCGCCGGCGGCGGCTGCTTTGGCGATGTTTTTGCTATCTGCCAGGGTATTCATGGGCAATTTCCTTCGCGGTAAAAAAAGTGGGCATGGCGTGATGGTCTGCTGCACCACCCAGCGCAAGTTCATTGAAAACCGTACCTACCGGTCGCTTATTATGACCGGGGCATCGCATGATACGCTGCCGACGCAGTGAGTGCAAACGCTTGCACAAAACATAGTAAGCATTTGTTTTTACTATATAATTCTGTTTTTTAGCGGCGTAGGTATTGGGTGAAAACCGTTGTTTTGGCTGCCATTTTATGTGACCTTACCGGGCAAGCTACAATCCAGCTACTGATGCTTTCTGCCGCACCCCAAACCCGGAGTTGAATTGAACGCCCCCGTAGATGGCCACCGGCTGCTGACTGCCGCCGAGCCCGCCTTGCTGGCCGAGCAACTCGCCCGCCGCATTTCCGGCGAAGTCCGTTTTGATACCGGCGCCCGTGCCGCCTATTCCGCCGACGCCTCGAATTACCGCCAGGTGCCCATCGGCGTGGTGATCCCGCGCAGCATCGAGGACATCGCCGCCACCCTGGATGTCTGCCGCGAACACGGCGTGCCCATCCTGCCGCGCGGCGGCGGCACTTCTCAAAACGGCCAGTGCGTCAACATCGCCGTGGTCATCGACACCTCCAAATATCTCAATCGCGTGCTGGAAATCGATCCGGTGGCGTGCACTGCGCGGGTAGAGCCTGGAACAGTCTGCGACACGCTGCGCGATGCCGCGGAACACCACGGCCTGACTTTCGGCCCGGACCCGGCCACCCACAGCCGCTGCACGCTGGGCGGCATGATCGGCAACAATTCCTGCGGTGCGCATTCGTTGATGGCGGGCAAAACCGTCGACAACGTCGAAACCCTGGACATCATCACCTACGACGGCCTGCGCCTGACCGTCGGCCCGACCAGTGAAGACGAACTGGTGCGCATCATCCGCGCCGGCGGTCGGCGCGGTGAAATTTACGGGCGGCTGCGCGCGCTGCGCGACAAATACGGCGACCTGATCCGCACGCGGTTTCCGAAAATCAAACGCCGCGTCTCCGGTTACAACCTTGACCAGCTGCTGCCGGAAAACGGTTTCAACGTCGCGCGCGCTCTCGTCGGCACCGAAGGCACCTGCGTAGTGACGCTGCAGGCCAAAACCCGGCTGGTGCACAGCCCGCGCTCGCGGGTCATTCTCGTGCTGGGTTTCCCCGACATCTATCAGGCCGGCGATGCGGTTCCTGACATTCTTCCGTTCCAACCCATCGCCACCGAGGGCCTCGATGAACGCATTATCGGCGGCCTGCGCGAACGCGGGCTGCGCGGCGCAGACATCGCGCTGCTGCCGGCAGGCAATGCCTGGATCATGATCGAGTTCGGCGCCGAGACCGTCAATGCGGCGAGCGCGCAGGCCCAGGCACTGATCGATCATTACTCTGGCAAGCCCGCTGGCGCTGTGCAACCCTCCTCGTGGCTGATTGCCGATTCGGCGATGTGCGAACGCATCTGGACCATCCGCGAAACCGCGGCCTCGGCGACCGCACTGACCATCCATCCCGACCAGCCCGATCCCGTCGTCGGCTGGGAAGATGCTGCCGTTGATCCGCTGCGCCTTGGTGATTACCTGCGCGAATTCCAGGCGCTGGTCGACCGTCACGGTTATCAGACCTCGCTTTACGGCCATTTCGGTGACGGCTGCATCCACGCCCGCATCACTTTCAACACGCGCTCCGTCGAAGGCATCAAGGTCTGGCGCAGTTTCCTGCGCGCAGCGGCAGAGCTGGTGGTCAAATACGGTGGCTCCCTGTCCGGCGAACACGGCGACGGCCAGGCCAAGGCCGAATTCCTGCCAATCATGTACGGCGAAGAACTGATGCAGGCGTTCCGCGAATTCAAGGCGATCTGGGATCCGCACAACCGCATGAACCCGGGCAAGATCATCGATCCTTACCGCGCCGACGAAAATCTGAAATATGGCCCCGACTATCACCCGGTGCGCCCTGCTAC
>JAYUYQ010000187.1:0-4789 GCA_043752435.1 Betaproteobacteria bacterium | reverse complement strand
TCGTCGCGATCCTTGAACATGTAATACCGGTTGTTAATGATGGTGTCAAAAGGATGTTCGCGGTCGCCGCTTCCCGCCAGGATTGCGGTGTAGTTGCCGGCCCCATCGCTGCCGAAGACCAGATCCGGGGCATACAAGAATTTGCGTTTGTCGCTGATGTCGGTGGCAGCATTTGTGGCAGTCTGCGCAATCCGTGTGACCGTCCACTCGTCCATGTTCGTGCCGAAGAGGTTTACCCGCCACATCTGGCCGCAGGTGTCGCCGACATAAATCCGGTCGGCAAAACCGTCTCGGTTGATGTCGACGACGCTGCTGTCCGAGGCGATGGAGCAGGTCATGTTCGGAACATTGAGTTTTCGCGCACCCGCAATGGCCGAAGTGGTGACCCCGCCGCCCGCCTGCCACACGACATTGCCGTTGAAGGCGTCGACCACAAGTATCCCGCGACCCAGCGTTCGGTTGATCGTGGTAGTGGTGCCGGTTGCGCCGGCGATTGTGCAACTGCCCGCATCCGTGTAGGTAACGATACCAATGCCGACCGCCTTAGTGATAATGGCCGTCGGCGAAGATTCCTGCAGCAGGCAGGGGTTGACGTCTTCGACCATCTCGTCATAGCCCGCGCCGAAAATCAGAACGACGTTATCCGGGTTGCTGGCGTTGCCGAGGCTGGCGCTGAGTCGGGCGATTTTCGGCTCCGACCAAGTCTGTCCGACCTGATCCCAGCCAGTATCGCCATTGCCTTTGCGCCACAGCAATCGGGGGTTGGCCGGGTCCGTCACATCCATTGCATAAACAAAATTCCCGCCTCGCCGCAAAGTCATATAAAGGTAGATTTTGTCGCCGTCGGTCACCCGGATGATGTTGTTGTTGTTGGCATCTTTCTGGTAAACGCCGATTGAGCCGTCAAAGAAATAGTTTTTCTGGTTGACGTTGTTGATTAGCGGGGTCTGTGTGCGCAGCCGGTCGAGCTTGGTGAAAAACTCCTTGGGGATGAAAGACCAGCGTTCTGTGCCCGGCAGTACGGTGGTATCAGCGCCGGTGGTATGGGGAGCTATTCCGCCCTTTACTGCACGGAACAGGCCATCATTCGAGCCGTAAAACGCGTAAACGTCATTGTCATCGCCGTAGCGGTTGTAATTGATGACCGCGGGCCGTGAATGCAGCACATCCCCGTGGATCGAGGCGCGGATATCGGTGAGCACCCCGTTACCGTTTTCGTCTTCCGTGTCCGCGCCGCGGACCCACGACACCAGCTTATCCCTTGCGGCATTGTCAGCGACACCCAGGGCGGTGGCGGAAATTGTCGTTGCGTTGAAAAGCGAAGCGCTGAGCAACGAGTTGTTGGCGCACAAGCCCGCACCGTCTATGCAAGTGTAGATGTTACGGCTGCTCTGACTGGCCGGATAGGCGATCCGGATCTGCTGCGCGGCTCCGCCTTTTTCGACGAGATCGCCGTCCGGCGAATCAGATGCGCCACCGACCCCGCTGGGGGCAAACGTCCAGAAATCCGGGGTCTGGTTGGTCGTCCAGAAACTCTTTGCTGAGGCGCCAATGAATCCCGTGCTGGCGTTTTCGGCCACGCTGCCGTTGGCATCAGCCAAGAACAACGACTGGGTGGCCGAGTTCACACCTAGGCGATATAACTTCAGGTTGCCGTACCAGCGGGGCTTTCTGGCCTCGTCGGGGCGAAACACGCCGATGTAAACCTGATTCAGATTAGTGCCGCGCACATTCACACTGACGGGAAGGGTAGTTGATGCGAATACGCTGTTGACCGACTGAACTTCCTTGAAAATATTGGAAAGGATGAGTTCCAGTCCGTCAGTAGCGCTAATGTCGTTTACTGCAAAGTATTTACCCTTGCCGTTGGCGGCCATGCTCTTTAACAGCGCGGTGTGTGCTGGTCCCTGGCCGGTGGTCCTCGGGATGATGTCGAGGGTGTAGGTAAAGACGTTCTGGGTCCCTGCAATGCTGGCGTTGCAGTCGCCGGTGGCCATGTATTTGGCGTATTCGTCGGCCAGAATGCCCTGGGACCCGCTGGGGGTGAGGGCTATCTGCACCGGTTTCGAGCCGATGTCATTGGCGTAAAGGGTTTCCGCCGTGGATATATCGGAGGTCGTATCGCTGGCTTCACCGTTTGAGATGAAAATGACGAAGTTTTTCTGGCAGCCATCGACAATGGGGCTGTTGTAAGCGGAGGCCAGCGAGGAGGACGGAAGCGCGGTAACGGATAGGGGGCTGCCCGGCAGCACTTCCCGGCCGCCCGCGAAATAGACGGTGCCGCCAGCGTCGGTCTTGTTTTTACCGTGCCCTGAACGCGAGGTCAGTCCACCGAAATACTTGAAAATCTCGGAAAAGGAAAACGAATACTTTGCGCCGTTGCTCTTGTCATTATTATTATCCAGGTTGTTGATGGTCTTCAGAAGTTTGCCGCGGTTTGTCGACAAGTCGGTTGCGGTTCCGGACATTTGGCGGACACCATAGCGGATGTAGGCACCGTCAGTGTTGTTGTTAGGGGATCCTGTTTCGGTAAACATGCCCAGGCCAACGTTGAAATTGTCGTTGACGATGTTGGTGATCACGCTAAGCAGGGCCGCCTTCACCGCCGCAAATTTTGTGGTGCCACCTGACGTTGAGCTCCAGTTGGCCGAATTATCGACAAAAATGAGGACGTTGGGCCTGCTGGAGGCATAGGCTGGATTTGCAAGGAAGATGTCCGTGTCGTCGTTGACCGGATCAAAGGCGGCTTGTACTGCAGTTGTTGCCAGCACGAACGCGGCCAATGCCAACAACTTGTATTTTGTTTTAATCATGATTAATCCGTTTTGAGCGGTTACGTACAGGAGCCTGAAAGTTGTCGGATCTTGGCGCCTTGGACCATGGAAGAGCGGGCGCCAGTCATGCCATCACTGACTGTAATTGTGTATTCCCAAATGTTTTCTTCAGGGGCGACTGCAGAAAGAGCGCTGTAGCCGCTGGCGGGAGAGGAGCGCAGGCAAGTGCGATTGCCAATCGTGACGGTATAACCAGATGGCGCGCTGAAGGCTACCGTGGAGGTCGGGGAGTTAAACGGGGTAGCGCTGTTCATGGTTTGTTCGATGGCCATAAGGGCGATGTTTTCCGCCGCCTTTTTCCATTGCATGTTGCCGACCACGAGCATGCTCGAGCCCGTCATCCGGATTGCAGATATACCGAGAATCGTGATGACCACGAGCATTGCCAATGCAATGAGCAGTGTCATGCCGGATTGCGAACGCATGTTGATTGTGCCGTCCATTATTGCTCCCTTCGTGCTGATGGATTCACCAGGCGCACGGTGGTGTTATAGACGTGACGTTTAAATGCGCCACCTGGAGTGACGGAGCCCCCGGCGCCCATGGCATACGTTTTAGTGTCGGTGTAGCCGGCGCTGCCTTCCAAGTTGCGGGATAACACGTTGATGTTCACAGATACCGCATTGGCCCAGTCCGCGATCGTAGCGGGAACGGTCAGGTAGTTGCCTTCGGGGATGCCGTTGCCGTCCGTATCTACACCGTAGTCGAACTGCAGGTTCTCAATGCCTTCAACCAGCGAGACAAGTGTCATTCTTCGCGTGCTGTCGGCCGGGTCCACTCGCAGTTCTAGGCGCTTTAATGTAGGTATCGGGTTTCCGTTATCGTCAGTGCTGCCCGTGCATACCGATCCGCCACCGGTCGGGATGCTGCATGGCGATAAAAAGTAGATGTGCACGTGGTATTTCCGTATCGGCGCAATGGTGGTGCCATCCTTATTTCGCAATGTGAAGTTGGCCGCGGTGCCCAGGGCGACAACCGGATTGGCAGAATTGGCCACATCCGCATTGGCCTGGATATAGACTTCTGTCGCAACCAGTGCGCCAACATCGGTGACACTTGTGTCTGCCCTGCGTACGACCAGAATGTCCGTATCCGCCACGTGGTTTGCAGCCGTGATGCAGGAGAGCGGTGAGGTAGACGGAGCGTTGTAGCCTTGAACCGGAAATGCGGTGCTGGTGCGCAGTACTGCCATGTCGGAAATTTCACAAGGATCGGGCAGTGCGGTCAGAGCGGCGAGCATCGCCGGTAGCCTCCCGTAGAAGCCAGCCAGTGCAACCTGGTCGGTCAGTGCCTGAACGGCAAAACGGCCGTTTTCGATCTGCTGGAGCGAGCGGTTCAAGTCAGCGCTGGTGCGGGCCGAGTTGCCTAAAACCGCAGCCAAACCGATCATCAGGAACATGGCAATTGTCATGGAAACCATGATTTCGATCAGCGAAATGCCAGACTGGTGCCTGTTACCACTTGAAGGCATGAGCGTGATCCTAATCATGACAGTGACGCGATCATCAGTGTGATGTTGACCTCACGGCGCTCTGACTCGCTGCCGTAAAGATCCTTGCCGCAGGTTGCTGCCGTGTCACCCGCCGTAGGTGCAACCGTTCTCGCCATACCTTGCCAAGCGACGGCAATCCGGTATCTGGATGTTGCAGAATCGAAGCTGATGCATCCCCGGGCGCCGAGCAGGCCGCCCACCTGGGCGCCACTGAGCGTTTCGGCGGCTCCCTTCAGGGCGTTATTCCAGGCGATTAGGTCGTTTGCAGCAAGCGTCTGCATTGCTGCTGTTCCAGCGGTCGTGATGCACGTCGGGGTACCGGTGTACCCGGTGCCAAGGTATGGCGAGCCCGCCGCAGTATTAGTGGTTAAGGCGTAGCAACTAACGGCAATCCGGTTGATCATCAGCCTGTCTGCCATGTCCTGCGCGATTATCAGCGCCTGGCCGCGCTGATAAGACTCAA
>JAYUYQ010000186.1:0-11715 GCA_043752435.1 Betaproteobacteria bacterium | reverse complement strand
ACTTCGGGCTGCCGCAGGGGACAGGTTTGTGGGTTGGAGGTGCATTCCACTTCGGCACTTCTGATCGCAAGAGCGAAAACAACAGTGCCCGCTTCAGTACCGATGGCATCAGCATCGGCATGGATCATCGATTCAGCAACCGATTGGTTTTGGGCGCAGGGATGGGTTTTGCGCGTGACAAAACCACTATTGGCACTGAAGGCACAAAAATCAGCACCAATGGTTCATCAATTGCAGCTTACGGCAGCTACCAGCCGTCGACGAACACGTTTATCGACGGACAGCTCGGCTACGGCACGCTGGGTTATCAAACGGATCGATATGTAGTGGCCGAGACTGGCTTTGCACGCAGCCAGCGCAAGGGCGACCAGTTATTCGGATCGGTCGCAACAGGTTACGAGCACCGCAAGGAGGGGCTGCTGCTCTCGCCCTACGGACGATTCGATTTCTCAATCGACCGACTCAAGCAGAGCACGGAAACCGGCGCGGGCCTCAGTGCGCTCACCTACTTCGATCAGACTTTGCGTACGTTCAGTTTATCGCTGGGGCTGCGTGCCGAGTCGCAACATCAAACAAACTTTGGCTGGGCGCTGCCGCGACTGCGCGTGGAGCTTAAACACGATTTCCAGGATGATCGCCCGGCCACCATTGCCTACGCCGACCAGTTCGCCGGATCAATCTATTCAGTGACGCCCATCGGGGTGAATCGCAACGCATTGCTCACCGGCATCGGCAGCGATTTCCTGTTGCCCAACGGAATAAAGTTTGGCATCGATTATCAGCTACAGCGCTCCTTCGGCACCGACCGCAGCCAGGCTATCCGGATATGGCTTTCGAAGGAACTTGATGGCAAAAAAAGTCTGCCGACGCTGGGATGGGCATCATCGGCCAAGATGTTCGCAGATCCGGTCGTGGTCGAAGCCGGCTACGCGTGGAATGACAACCTGAACCGGGCGAGCAACGCCACCGACAAGCTGTCGGATAGCGTCTACAGTCTCAATGTGAGCAAAGCGGCGATTTTCCCCGTTACCAACCATACCCGTTTGGTAGTCACCGGATTGTTAAATGGAGAAAAACATTACTCCTATCACGGCTTGGACCGCATCTCCGATGGCATCCAGGGCGAGTTGCAGCACCGTACCTCAGGCGCGTTCGATGCACCGACGTTCGGAATCTTCGGACGCACCTCGATCGAGGATTTCGATTCCCAGCTGCGCGACGGCTACCGCGCCTCTCTCGGAGTCACTGCACGCCAGTCGCTGACCGAACGCATCAATGCGTTTGGTGCATTGGAGCGCAACGTGCGTAGCGCCGAGAGCGCTGTGTTCGACACGAAGGACTACGCTGCACGGTTCAATCTCGACTATTCTCTGGGTCAATCTGGCCTGTTGTACTTTGGCGGCGAATATCGCCGCGGCGATGCGGTGACTTCCGCACCTGCGTCCTCCAATTACTTGGCTATTGCCAAAGTTTCCGCACCAGACGATGCATACGGCAGCCGCCAGTTCGAGGCCTACCGTTATGAAGCCAGAACCGTGTCGTGGACACTGGGCTACAACCGCCCCCTGGGTCCCAGGGATTCACTCGACTTCTCCTGGCGGCGCGCGGAATCGACCGCAACCGGCCCCGTGAATTTGGCGGCTTATCTCGGAACAGCGGAACCCAGAAACATACCCAGCTATACCACTAACCTGTATTCAATCGCTTACTTGATGCGTTTCTAGCACATTCGGTCGAATGCACTGAGGCAACCCACGATCAGTAGTCGCGCCGCGGACTGATATAGTCATCTCTCGGAAAAACAAACGGGGTTGTCCTTCCGACCAGCGTCTCGATCAGCATCAGTTCCTGGTCGGTATGATTAATGAACGGCGCGCTGCGGATGCTCGTTCCAGGCGCAGACTTGCCAAGAATATAAAGCGGGCGGTCGTGATGTTCACTGACAACATTCACCTTGTTCGCGGGATCATGGTTTGCCGTAACGTCCGTGATGCCGTAGCAGGTGCAGAAGTAGGTCTGCTCGGGGTCCGATTCCACGTACCATCCGGTGCCGCGGATACCGATGGTGGCGGTCGTTGTAGTCACCCGCATCGGTGAATTTCGAGACACCGACAATAGTTTGCCGGTCAGCAGACGCAGCCCGGCAATCAGCGGCGACGCCGGCTCCTTGCTTTGGCTTTCAATCACGAGGCGCGATTCGCCGCGCAGGAACATCGAGTGGCCGCCAACCACAAAGATGATTTCGCTGTCTTTTCCGGTCTCAACCGTGTCTCCAGGGCGCACCAGCGTCTGCAGGGTTGCCGCCACCCCGTTAACCGAGGCAGTACCCGCGATGCGGTAGATTGACTGCCCCGGAGGGAGTTTAGCCGGTCTGCTGCCGAATATCTGGGCAAGGGCATTACCCGTCGGAAAGCCCATAGAAATCAAACCGATTGTCAACGCCTCCACCAGCAATCGGCGGCGCGGATCGTCTATTTTATGATCAATGTAATGCATGAATGCCCCTGAATTTCTCAGTTTTGGAAGATACGCTTCCCGCTTATTAGGTGCAATAACGATGCCACCTTGGAAGCCGCGCAATCAAGCTATCGGTAGCAGCGCCTGCAATCCGGTTTCAGCGGCGATGCGTTTAAGATCCGCAATCGTGTCCTCAGGAAACGTGATGCCCTGCGCGCGGTTGCAATGATCATTGCGCGCCTCCATTTCGCCCGGATAAAACACTTCGTCAAAACCCTGCGCCAGCGGCACTGACTTCAGTTCGGCGACGAACTGCTCCATGCGCGCATTGAACTGTGCCAGCGGCTGCATCGCCTCAATGTTGATTGCCAGCATGAAATGGCCGCAATTGCTTTTCTCCGCGGTCTTGTACGGACTGTGCACCGCCGACAGGAAACCACTGCCGGTCAGCACGCCGGACAACATGTCGATCATTGTGGCGATCGCATAACCCTTGTGCTCCGCCATCGGCAGGATGATGCCGTCAATGGCTTCCTGCGGATCAGTGGTCGGCACGCCATCGGCGCTGATCGCCCAGCCCAGCGGAATTTTCTGCCGCTTGTTGCGCGCCAGGTAAATTTTGCCGCGCGCGACACCGGTGTTCGCCATGTCGACCACAAACGGCGCCTGACTGCCGGCGGGGGCTGCAATCGACCAGGGATTGGTGCCGATGATTTTTTTGCGGCCACCCCAGGGCGCCATCGCCGGCCCGCCGTTGGAAGTCAGCATCATCACGCAGCCCTGGCGCGCGCCCATCAGCGTGTAATACATGCAGGTGCCGAAATGGTTGGACATGCGCACGCCGACCGCACCGATGCCGTGAGCTTTGGCGCGCTTGATGGCTTCTTCGGCGGCGAGTTTCGCCAGCACATGGCCGACGCCGTCGTGGCCGTCGATCACCGCCATCGCACCGCCGTCGATGACAAACTCCGGCTGCGTCACCGGGTTCATCACCTTGTTGCGCAAACGGTCGAGGTACCAGCCGAGGCGCAACACGCCGTGTGACTGGTGGCCCCACAGATCGGCCTGCACCAGCGTGTCGGCCATCAACAGTGCATCGGCTTCGGGGACGCCCTGGCCGGTGTAAACAGCGGTGCAGAATTCGATCAGCTTTGCGGAATCCAGGGGTGCATCCATGAGATGCCTTTCTGTGTTCGGATTGAACTGCAGTCAGGAACAGCCTACAGCGCCAGTTCCAGACAAGTGCTGTTGACGGGGGTGTTGTCGTAATACGGCGCACAACGCACAAAACCCTGATCGTAATAAAGCCGCATCGCCGCCACCATCTGCGGCAGCGTATCCAGCACCATGCTGCTATACCCTGCCCTGCGCGCAAATGTGATGGCCCGTTCCGCCAGCACACGTCCGCCGCCGCTGCCACGGCAGAATTCACGCAAATACAAACGTTTCATTTCACAGCGCCCCGCATCCAGCGGCCGCACGCCGACACAACCGGCAACCGCCCCATCGACGCGCGCCAGCAGCAGCGTGCCGGCCGGCGGCGCGTAGGCGCCGGGCAGGCCTTCGAGTTCGGATTCAAAATCCTGGAAACACAGACTGAAATTCAGCGATCCCGCGTACTCGAGAAACAGGTCGCGCACCGCATCAAGATCGGGACCGGGCACCGTAACAGTGATGATATCCATGCCGCCGCTTACTGCGCGCGGGTCAGCAGCCGCATGCCCCGGTCCAGGCCGTCGATGGTCAGCGGGAACATGCGCTTGCCCATCAGCTCTCGGGTGATGGCAATGGACTCGTGGTAATTCCATACCGCCTCCGGCTGCGGATTGAGCCAGATCGCCTGGGAATACACCTGCAGCGCGCGCTGCAACCACACCGCACCGGCCTCCGCGTTGCTGTGCTCCACGCTGCCGCCGGGATAGGTGATCTCATACGGGCTCATCGTGGCGTCACCGACGATGATCAGCTTGTAATCGTGCGGATAGGTATGCAGCACATCCCAGGTCGCCATGCGTTCGGTGGCGCGGCGGCGGTTGTCCTTCCACACCCGATCGTAGAGAAAATTGTGGAAATAGAAATATTCGAGGTGCTTGAATTCGGTGCGTGTTGCTGAAAACAGCTGTTCGCAGACGCGGATGTGGTCGTCCATCGAGCCGCCGATGTCGAGGAACAGCAGCACCTTCACTGCGTTGTGCCGTTCGGGCACCATTTTCAGATCCAGCCAGCCGGCGTTTTTCGCCGTGGAGCGGATGGTGTCTTCCATGTCCAGCACTTCGGGTGCCCCGGTGCGCGCGAACTTCCTCAACTTGCGAAGCGCCACCTTGATGTTGCGCGTGCCTAGTTCCACGGTGTCGTCGAGATTCTTGAACTCGCGCTGGTCCCAGACCTTCACCGCGCGGCGGTTGCGCGATTCATGCTGACCAATGCGGATGCCTTCCGAGTTGTAGCCATAGGCGCCGAAAGGGCTGGTGCCTCCCGTGCCTATCCATTTACTACCGCCCTGATGCCGCCCCTTCTGTTCTTCAAGGCGCTGTTTCAGGGTTTCCATCAACTTCTCCCAGCCGCCCAGCGACTGGATCAGTTTTTTCTCTTCCTCGGTCAGATTTTTCTCGACCAGCTTGCGCAGCCAGTCTTCAGGAATCACCACCGTCGCCGCCTCAATGCCGACCACGCCCTTGAAATAGGCGGCGAACACCAAGTCATAGCGGTCAAAAAACTTTTCATTCTTGACCAGACAGGTGCGCGCGAGATGGTAGAACTCATCAACGCTGCCAAAAGCCACCTGCTTTTCCAACGCCTCGATCAGCATCAGAAATTCCTTGATCGAAGCCGGCACGCCGCCCTGACGCAGTTTAAGGAAAAATTCGATCAGCATCGCACTATCCGCAGTTCGCCCATGCATCAGCTCCGGGTCGCAATGGTGCGAGGTTCACGCATCGGCTGCTTTTCGATGACCAGCACGCTGTCGTAATAGTGCATCGAATAAGCCGAGCGCGTGAAATCGTCCGCTGCGAACTCCGGCGGGCCCTTGGCATGCCAGGCATTCAATTGGTCGATCAGGCGCTTGCTGTATTCCACGAACGAACCGGGATTCCGATAGCTCCCGCCAAACTCATCCCAGTACGAGGTATGCATGTCTTCGCACAGGTAAACGCCGTCTTCAGCCACATGCGCATACAGCTCCTCGAACGTCGCGATCTGCTGGTGCATCCGGTGTCCGCCGTCATCGATCAGGATGTCGATCCGCGGCAACTCCCGGCGCAGGCGCCTGAGAAATTCGCGGTCGCCCTGATCGCCGATCAGTATCGTGGTATCCCCGGCCGAAAAGGCCTTACAACGCTCATTAACATCGACGCCGTACAGCCGGCAACCCGGACCGAAATAATCACGCCACATGTCGAGCGAACCGCCGTCGAACACACCGATCTCCAACACAACCGGTGAGCTGCCGCGGAAGCGCTCAAAGTGGCGATGATAGATGTCCAGATAATGCAGCCACTTGGTCAACCGGCGTCCCCTGTGCTCAACAAACCACTGGATCAGCGGGTTTTTGGCGTTTTCAGGGGCTGCCGAACGACCCTGGGTGGCAATATCTTTTAACAACCGGAATAACATGCGGGCTGCCTCCTACTTCTGGCGCCGCGACATGAATACCAGCCGCTCGAACAGATGCACGTCCTGTTCGTTCTTGATCAGCGCGCCGTGCAGCGGCGGCACGATCTTGTGCGTGTCCTGGCTATATAGCGCTTCCGGCGGAATGTCTTCGGCCATCAGCAGTTTCAGCCAGTCGAGCAGTTCCGAGGTGGTCGGTTTTTTCTTCAACCCGGGTACGTCGCGGATTTCGAAAAAGGCATTGAGCGCCTGGCTCAGCAACTGTTTCTTGATGCCGGGGAAATGCACATCGACGATTTTCGCCATCGTCTCCGGGTCGGGGAAACGGATGTAATGGAAAAAACAGCGGCGCAGGAAGGCGTCGGGCAGTTCCTTTTCGTTGTTGCTGGTGATGATCACCAGCGGCCGCTGTTTGGCCTTGACCAGTTGCTGTGTCTCGTAGACATAAAACTCCATGCGATCCAATTCGCGCAGCAGGTCGTTCGGGAATTCGATATCCGCTTTATCGACCTCATCTATCAGCAGCACCGCCTGCTGCTCCGATTCGAAGGCTTTCCACAACATGCCCTGCACGATGTAGTTGCCGATGTCTTTCACCTTCGGGTCGCCGAGCTGCGAATCGCGCAGCCGCGATACCGCATCGTATTCATACAGGCCATGCTGCGCCTTGGTCGTCGATTTGATGTGCCACTCGTAGAGCGGCCGCTTCAGCGCCTGCGCCACCTCCAGCGCGAGCATGGTCTTGCCGGTGCCCGGCTCGCCCTTGATCAGCAGCGGACGCTCCAGTGCCAACGCGGCATTCACCGCCATCATCAGGTCGTCGGTCGCGACGTAGTTTTTGGTGCCGGTAAAGCGTGACATTATTTTTCCTTTAAAATCATATACTTATGTATATCTAATTGAGCTGTGCAAGGCGGCCTTCGATTTCAGCCAGCTTGCGGCGAATTTCCGCGCCGGCAAACAACTGCGGCTCGGAAGGCTCAAAACCCTGGGCGCGTTCGCGCTCGGCAATCGATTTGCGCGCCGCGCTAAACGCCGTTTCAAATGACCAAGTCTTGCGCAGTTCTTCATTGAACAGCGCCTGCGCGAGCCAAGTCGAGTCCGACATGCTGCCGCAACCGAACGACTGGCGCTTCGCGCTGGAGGCCGTGATGATCAGGGTATGCTCATCCTGCAGCGGCGTGATAAACCCGCCGGAATAGCAGGCCGAGACTACGATCACCCGCCATTTGATACCGGATTCGTCCAGTGCTTTTTTCAGCGCGGGCGGATCGATCGGCGCCAGCCGCAACGGCCAGAAATCCACCGCCAGCCGGTGCGACTCCGAACCGTGCGAGGATACATACATCACCAGCAGATCTTCATCGCGGTTCATCTGGTTGCCGATGCGTTGCAGCGCCGCGCCAATACTGGTGAGGCTGGCCACAGGATGGGTATTCAGCGTCCGCGGATTATTCACCAGCACCACCGAGCGGCCGGCCGTATCGAAACGCTTGCGGAACAGTTCGGCGATCAACTGCACCTCTTTCATGAATACATCCTCAGGGGCATAAAGGCCTGCGGCAAGCAGATAGACGTCGGCGACCCCGGGACGTCCGCGCTCCACTTCAGCAAGCGACTTGCGCAACATGTCCTGCTGCGCGTAAAACCCACGCTCGTCGAAGGGCGACCGTGCAGATTTTTGTGCGGCATCCGAGGCGTTATATTTCGGCATCCACAGATAGTTTTGCGGATACCACAGCACGGGCGCCACCAGCAACAGCCATCCTGCCGCCAGCACCATGAGGTTGCGGCCCGGGCCGGCGTTCACCAACCGCGCCACACTGATCGCGATCACCATCGACCACCACACCACTGCAGCGTAAAACAGATAAGTCCACCAATTGCCGCCGACCAGCCGGGGCGGCAGACGCTGCAACAGCACTCCGGAAGCACCGATCATTAGCGAAAGCACCAAGCCTGCGGCCACCAGCGCCAGTGCAATCTGCAACTGCGATCCCGCCCTGCCGCCCAGGCGCACCGCCACCAGCGCAAACAGCAGCGTGGTCGGCACAAACAACAGCGCGCGCGGCACTTCGTAGACATTGAATTCGCCATTGAAGCCGGTGCTGGCCAGCCCCAGCAGTAACAACAGCAAAAGGTTCAAACTGGCGATCAGCGCAAAGGCCTCGGCAGAAGGCGGAAACAATTCCAGATTTACCGGACGCATGAACGCCAGCCTTGCCCCGGCGCGCAGATTGACCGTCACATCGCGATACAAAGTGCAGCGCAGTTGCGGTGTGGCCGACGGCCTATTGTTTGCCACGGCAATGCTGGCGAACGAATCATCATGCATCGCCGGGTCCTGCATCAGGCAAGACGTGCCAGGTCGCTGCGGCGGTCGATGTCGAGCAATACGCCTGGATCATCGACATCGATCACCCGCACCAGAGCCTGATTGCGCTGCACCACGGCGCGCGCGCCGCTGTCGCCGCCAAGCACCTGCAATTCGTTTAAAAACCGCGCGCCGAAGGCCACCGGATGACCGCGGTCGCCTTGGTACGCCGGCGCAACAATGGCGGACCCAGCGGCCAGCGCCTGCATCACGCGTTTAATCGTCTCCGAACGGATGCGCGGCATGTCGGCCAGCGCCACAATCCAGCCGCCGGCATCGCGAGTGACGCTAACTCCGTGGGCCAGGCTGACGCCCATGCCCAGCGCTGCATCGGCACACATGGTTACGGCGCAACCTTCCTGCTCAAGTAATTCTGCCACCGGAAAGTCACCGGAGCGCACCACCGCCGTCACGTTGAGTCCGGCCGCAATCAGGTTGCGCGCGGCATGGGCGGCAATGGCCACGCCATCTTCGAGTGGATGCAGCATTTTGGCGCCGCCAAAACGCGATCCGGCGCCGGCCGCCAGCAGGATCGCCACGGGTGATTTTTCGGGGACCGTCATGACCATGATTATAATGGGCGATGCACTCCTCACCCATCACCAATTACCATTCCCCAATTACCAATTACCAATTACCAATTACCATTAACCCAGCAGGTCCACACCATGCCCAGGTTCTGCGCGAATATCACCATGCTGTTCAACGAGGTCGCGTTCATGGACCGCTTCGCTGCCGCAGCCAAGGCGGGATTCGAGGGTGTCGAATACCTGTTTCCGTACGAATACGACAAAAATGCGCTGGCGGATGTACTGAACAAGCACCAGCTGACCCAGGTGCTGCACAACCTGCCCGCGGGCAACTGGGCAGGCGGCGAGCGCGGCATCGCCTGCCATCCGCGACGTGAAAGCGAATTCCAGAACGGCGTGGGCCGCGCCATCGATTACGCCACCACACTCCGCTGCAAACAGGTCAACTGCCTGGCCGGCATCCGCCCGACCCACCTTGATCCCAACGTTGCGCGTGAAACCTTCATCCGCAACCTGCAGTTTGCCGCGCCGAAATTCAAGGAAGCCGGAATCAAGTTACTGATTGAGCCGATCAACACCCGTGACATTCCGGGATTTTTCCTGAACTCTTCGCAGCAGGCCCTCGACATCATCAAGGCCGTCGGCTCGGACAACCTGTACCTGCAGTACGACATCTATCATATGCAGATCATGGAGGGTGACCTCGCCCGCGGCATCGAAAGCAATCTCGTGCTGATCCCGCACATGCAGCTTGCCGACAACCCCGGCCGTCACGAACCGGGCACCGGCGAGATCAATTATCCGTGGTTGTTCAAACACATCGACAAAATCGGCTACCAGGGCTGGATCGGCTGTGAATACAAGCCAGCGACCACCACCGAAGCCGGTCTGGGCTGGATGAAATTGGCATAATTTTGCCCCGGCTGCCGGGCAGCTTGACGGCACCCGCACCAGACCACACAATCGTCGCGCATCAGACCTACAAGAGCATAACGCCCGGTCTGTCCTGCATCACAACCTGGAGGAGGGATCATGAAAGCATCGCGTATTGCATCCGCGCTCGCCATTGCCGTGGCCGCAGCGTTTCCCACCGCTTTTTCCACCACCGTCAGTGCGCAGCAGATGACCCTGATGACCGGACCGCAGGGCGGCGTCTGGGTACCTTTGGGCGGACAACTCAAAAGCATGTGGGAAAAAGCCATTCCCGGTCTCAACATCACCGCCACCCCGGGCGCCGGCATCGCCAACGTGCGCGGCGTCGATGAAGGCAAGGCGCAGATCAGCTTCGGCAACTCCAGCACCACCGTGGACGGCGTCGCCGGCAACGCACCGTATCCGAAAAAGACCACCAAGGTCTGCCAGATGGCCAACCTGTATCCGCAATACTTTCAGGTGGTTGCGTTGGCGGATGCCAAGGTCAACACCTTCGCCGATTTCAAAGGCAAGTCCGTCGTCACCCAGCCCAAAGGCAACACCGGCGAGTTGCTGACCAACCTGGTGCTGACGCTGAACGGCCTGAACTACCAGTCGTTGTCAAAAATCAACTTCCAGTCCTACACCGACGCTGTGTCAATGATGAAAGACGGCCACGCCCAGGTATTCACGCTGGGCACCACCATCCCCGCCTCCTCGGTGATGGATCTCGCCAGTGCCCGCGACATCAAGATCGTGCCGGTGGATGACAAAACCATGGCCGAACTGCGCAAGATGAATCCCGGTTACCAGAAACTCATGGTCAAGGCCGGTACTTATCCCAAGCAGGACAAGGATGTGGCGATGATCGGTTACTCGGCGCACTTGGTGGTCTCCTGCGACCTGCCGGAACAAACCGTCTACACCATGGTGAAGACCGCCGCTGCCGCCGCCAATATCGAAACCATGTCCTCGGTCAACAAAGCCATGGCCGGCCTGACGCCGAAAGAGATGGCCGCCGACATCGGCGTGCCCTTCCATCCGGGCGCCATCAAGTTCTACAAAGAAGTCGGGGCCATGTAAGCAGCAGTCACAAGCAAACCAGTCACGGGGCGGCCATGCCGCCCCGTTCTGCGTCTGCAGGGGAGAAACAATGGAAGAAGAAAAAGCGGCGACCAGCCCGATATCACGCGGCCTGAAATGGACCGTGGCAGTAGTGGCCATCGCGATGTCGCTGTACCACATGTATGTCGCCGGCTTCGGGCCGCCCGAGGCAATGATCTTTCGTGGTAACCACCTGCTGTTCACACTGACATTGATTTTCCTGCTCTACCCGCTGAAACCGGGCGGAAACTGGGGGTGGCGCGCGCTGGACGGCGTCATGCTCCTCGGCTCGTGGGCATTCATCCTGCACATTTTCATCACTTACGACGCAGTGACCAACCGCATCATCTACATCGATGACCTGACGCGGCTCGACACGATCTTCGCCTGGGTTTCCATTTTCATCGTGCTCGAAGCCACGCGCCGCGTGCTCGGCTGGGGACTGATGGTGACGGCGCTGGCCTTCCTCGCCTACCCGCTGTTTTTCACCAACGTCAAAATCCCGGTGCTGCTGGAACAGCTCTACCTGTCCACCGAAGGCATTTTCGGATCGACGCTGGGCGTGTCGGCCTCGTACGTGATGCTGTTCGTGATCTTCGGCGCGTTCATGGAAAAAAGCGGTACCGGCAAACTGTTCATGGATTTTGCGCTGTCGATTGCCGGCCACACCGCCGGCGGCCCCGGCAAGGTTTCGGTGATCTCCTCCAGCCTGTTCGGCACGGTGTC
>JAYUYQ010000185.1:0-4815 GCA_043752435.1 Betaproteobacteria bacterium | reverse complement strand
GCAAGCTGCTCGCCGAAACCATCAGCGAAGGTCATGGCAACGCCTACCCGGCCTATCGCCTGGAATGGCAGGCGACCGGTTCGCTGCACCGCCGCCTGCGTGCCTGTTATTACGGTGTGCGTGCGGTGATGCCGGCCTTCGGTTCCGATGAACTGCTGGATCTGGAGTTGTACCTGGCCCGGCGTGCCACTGGACTGACAGTAGAGACGCCGGGCGTCAGACGCTAGCTGTCTTTACAGTTCTATGCGCGTGCCGAGCTCAATCACGCGGTTGGTGGGCAGATGGAAATATTCAACCACGCTGCTGGCGTTGCGCGCCATGGTGGCAAACAAGCGTTCCCGCCACAGCGCCATGCCGCCGTCACCGATGACCGGGATCAGCGTTTCGCGGCTGAGGAAAAACGAGGTTTCCATCATCTCGAATGTGAGTCCGTGTTCGGAGCACAGCGCCAGCGCCTGCGGCACATCGACCGGGTTCTTGAAACCGAAACGCATGCGGATGCGCCAGCAGCCGTTGCCCAGCGCCTCCACAGTGACCCTTTCGTTGAAGGGCACCCAGGGCGTGTCGGCAATGGCCACGGTGACGAAGACCACGCGTTCGTGCAGCACCTTGTTGTGTGCGAGGTTGTGCAGCAGCGCATGCGGTACCGCATCAGGGTTGGCCACCATGAACACGGCAGTGCCCGGTACCCGGTGCGGCGGATATTTGAACAATGACGCGAGGAAATCCTGCACCGGAATGGCAGAAGTCTGCAGACGTTCGGCGAGGATGCGCCGGCCGCGCCACCAGGTCAGCATCACTAACAGCATCACTGCGCCCAGCACCAGCGGGAACCAGCCGCCGCTGCTGATCTTGAGCAGGCTCGACGAGAAAAACGCCAGGTCGAGCAGGATGAAAAAGCCGGTGGCGGCGATGCACAGCGCGAGGTTGTAGCCCCAGACGTAACGGATCACAAAAAATGTCAGGAAGGTGGTGACCAGCATGGTGCCGGTGACGGCGACGCCGTAGGCCGAGGCCAGGTTGGACGACGAACCGAAGCCGAAGACCGCGGCGAGCACCACCACCAGCAGGATCCAGTTCACCGCCGGCATGTAGATCTGGCCCATTTCCCTGGCCGAAGTCTGCAGCACGCTCATCCGTGGCAGATAACCGAGCTGTATCGCCTGTCGTGTCAGCGAGTAGGTGCCGGAGATCGTCGCCTGCGATGCGATCACCGTGGCCGCAGTGGCCAGTCCAACCATCGGATACAGCGCCCAGTCCGGGTAGAGCAGGAAAAAAGGATTGCTGACAGCTGCCGGATTGACGATCAGCAGCGCGCCCTGGCCCAGGTAATTCAGCGCCAGCGCGGGAAACACCAAGGCGAACCACGCGATGCGAATGGCTTCCTTGCCGAAATGGCCCATGTCGGCATACAGCGCCTCGGCGCCGGTGAAGGCCAGCAGCACCGCGCCGATCACGATGAAGGACGCGAAACCGTGCTGGGTGACAAACGCCAGGCCGTGCGCGGGATTCAGCGCCTGCAGAATGATCGGGGCTTGCGCGATGCCGTGAATGCCAGCCGCACCCAGTGTGATGAACCACAGGATGACGATGGGGCCGAACAGCAGGCCGACGCGCGCAGTGCCGTAACGCTGAAACGAAAACAGCGCGATCAGCACGCCGGCGGAAATCGGCAGCACATAGGGTTTGAATGCCGTGGTGCCGATCTCCAGGCCTTCGACGGCGGAGAGCACCGAAATGGCGGGGGTCAGCACGGCGTCGCCGTAGAACAGCGCGGCACCGGCCAGCCCGGCGAACAGGATTGCCGCGTACTGGCGGGGGTTGTCCTTGCAGGCTGAGGAAGCCAGCGCCAGCAGCGCCATGATGCCGCCCTCGCCCTTGTTGTGGGCGCGCATGATCAGCACCACGTATTTCAATGACACCACCAGCATCAGCGCCCAGAAAATCGCCGAGATGCCGCCGAGGATGGTTTCAGTTGTCAGGGGAATGCCGTGGCCCGGGGAGAAAGTTTCCTTGACGGCGTAGAGCGGGCTGGTGCCGATGTCGCCATAGACGATGCCGAGTGCGGCGAGGGTGAGTGCAGCGCGGGACTGTTTCAGACGCGGGTCGGTATCCATGCCGGCCTCCCTTCTTGTTGTTAAAGGAGAGCGCGGATTCTCATGCTGCGACGCACAAATATCAAGTGTGCCAGTGCATACTAACTTGTCACGAGCGACAAATTAATTTAAATATCAATTAAATCATATACTTACAGTGATTGAGAAAATACAACAATCAGCGCGACCGATGCGCTTAGCGCAACCCGGCGTTGATCTTCTCCAGCGCAGCCGAACCCGGGCACAGATCCTTGGTGCCGAGTTGATTCAGCGGTGTATCCACGGTGCTGATGTATTGATGCAGATCGGCGGCTTCGGACGCGACGTAGAGCAGGCCGGTGACGATTTCACCGGCTGCCGCGCGTTCCTGCACATGGTTCATCGCTTTGATGCGGTCGGTCGGATCGTAATCGGGGGCGAGTTTGCGCAGGCGGAGCATCGAGCCGTCGTGCTGGGCGATGCTGATGACTTCGCCCGGCGCGTAGTCGGCGGTGATCTCGTCGCGACTCTCGATGAAGTCGAGGCGATTCACCGCAGCATTGTGCTGGCGCACGTAATCGTAGGATTTGGTCGAACCTTCGTGATTGTTGAAGGCGACGCAGGGCGAGATCACGTCGATGAATGACGGGCCCGGATGTTTGATCGCGGCCTTGATCAATGGCACCAGTTGTTTTTTGTCGCCGGAGAAAGCACGTGCGACGAAGGTCGCGCGCAACAGCAGCGCCATGCCGACCAGGTCCACCGGTTCATCCGGGTTCAGCACGCCACGCTTGGATTTGGAACCCTTGGTCGCGGTGGCGGAGAACTGGCCCTTGGTCAGGCCGTAGACGCCGTTGTTTTCGACGATGTACACCATGTTTACGCCACGGCGGATGCAGTGCGCAAACTGGCCGAGGCCGATCGATGCCGAATCGCCGTCGCCGGACACGCCCAGATAGAGCAATTCACGGTTGGCGAGGTTGGCGCCGGTCAGCACCGACGGCATGCGGCCATGCACGCTGTTGAAGCCGTGCGAATTGCCAAGGAAATAATCCGGGGTTTTGGAGGAGCAGCCAATGCCCGAGAGTTTGGCGACGCGGTGCGGCTGAATGTCGAGCTCCCAGCAGGCCTGGATGATCGAGGCCGAGATCGAATCGTGGCCGCATCCGGCACAGAGGGTGGAAATCTTGCCCTCGTAATCACGGCGGGTGTAACCGGCGGCGTTGGCGGACAAGGAGGGATGGTGCAGTTTGGGTTTGGCGAGATAGGTCATTTTTAATTTCTTGTCAGGATTGTGGAGTGAGGATTGTGGATTGAGGAAAGCGATCCCATGGGATGCTCAATCCTCATTCCTGAATCCTCAATCCTCATCAGGCAACTGCCTTTTTTAATGGCACTACGCGGTGGTTGTCGGCATGCCGGGAAATCTGCTCGACGATGAAACGCGCGGTGATCGGCGTGCCATCGTAATGCAGCAGCGAAATCAGCCGCGCCGGATTGATCTTGCCGTCGGTGACCATCAGGGTTTTGAGCTGCGCGTCGCGGTTCTGCTCGATCACGAACACCCAGGGGTGGGACGCGACAAAATCGCTGAGCTCATCGGCGAAAGGGAAACCGCGAATGCGCAGCGCGTTGACGTGGATGCCGCGTTCGGACAGCGTGTCCAGCGCTTCCTGCATGGCCGGGCTGGTCGAGCCGTAGAAAATCGCACCGAAGCGTGCCGGCTTTTCCGCCGGGTAGAGCAGCGGTTTCGGCACCAGCGATTTGGCGGTCTCGAACTTGCGCATCAGGCGCTGCATGTTGTCGACATAATCCGGGCCCGCTTCGGAATACTGCGCGTAACGGTTCTTGGTGGTGCCGCGGGTGAAATAGCCACCGCGGGTCGGATGCGTGCCGGGATAGGTGCGAAACGGAATGCCGTCCCCGTCGACGTCCAGATAACGGCCAAAGTCCGCGCCGGCATCGAGTCGCTCGTACGTCATCACCTTGCCGCGGTCGTATTCTTTGCTGTCATCCCAGGTATAGGGCCGGCACAGGCGGGTGTTCATGCCGATGTCGAGATCGGTCATTACGAACACCGGAGTCTGCAGGCGCTCCGCGAGGTCAAAGGCCTGTGCCGTCAGCTCAAAGCACTCGGTCGGATCTTCCGGAAACAACAATACATGTTTGGTATCGCCGTGCGAGGCATAGGCGCAGGCCAGCAGGTCGGACTGCTGGGTGCGTGTCGGCATGCCAGTCGATGGGCCGCCGCGCTGCACGTCGACCAGCACCACCGGGATTTCGGCGAAATAAGCGAGGCCGATGAATTCCGACATCAGCGAAATGCCGGGGCCGGAAGTCGCGGTAAATGCCCGCGCACCATTCCAGCCGGCGCCGATGGCGATGCCGATCGAGGCCAGTTCGTCTTCACCCTGGATGATCGCGTATTTGTTTTTCCCGGACGCGGTGTCGGTGCGCATTTTCTTGCAGTAGGCAATGAAGGCTTCTGCGACTGACGACGACGGCGTGATTGGATACCAGGCGCAGACCGAAGCACCGCCATAAACGGCACCCAGCGCAACCGCACTGTTGCCGTCGGTGAAAATCTTGTCGCCGACATTGTCGGCGCGCTGCAGCTTGATGCCCAGCGGGCAGGGCAGGTGTTTCAGCGCGTAGTCGCGGCCAAGGTTTAACGCCTTGAAGTTCGACTGCAGCAGGGCTTCCTTGCCCTTGTATTGCTCGGTGAACAGCTGTTCAATTT
>JAYUYQ010000184.1:0-4825 GCA_043752435.1 Betaproteobacteria bacterium | reverse complement strand
TGGTGCTGGCCGCCAGTGGCGACGCGCCTGGCCTCTGGCTGCTGTCGCCCGATTCCGGCGCCCAGCCCGGCATGCGCATCAAATAACCCGCCGATCAGCCCGCCGACCACCGCCACCCTCCCGGCATGAACGACAACCGCACCTTTGTCTGCAGCGTCGCCTTCATCGATATCGTCGAATATTCGAAGAAGTCGGTGGCGGAACAGATGCGCGCCAAGGAGCAGTTCAACCTGCTGCTGGCAAAGGTGCTGGCGGATGTGCCGACCAAGGACCGCATCATCCTCGACACCGGCGACGGTGCCGCGATCAGTTTTCTCGGCGATCCGGAGGACGGCCTGTTCCTCGCGTTGACGCTGCGCGACACACTCGCTGAACGCAGCGACTTGTCACTGCGGCTGCGCAGTGGCATCAATCTCGGACCGGTGCGGCTGGTCAAGGACATCAACGGTCAGCCCAATATCATTGGCGACGGCATTAATGTCGCGCAACGGGTGATGAGTTTCGCCGATATCAACCAGGTGCTGGCGTCGCGCTCGTATTACGAAGTGGTTTCAGCGCTGTCGCCGGATTACGCGCATCTGTTCAGCTTCGAGGGTGCGCGCACCGACAAGCATGTGCGTGAACACGAAGTCTACGCGCTGGGCACCGAGCCGGCCCCGCCGCGACCGATACGCCGCAAACCCGGCGCCGCCGCAGTGCATGCCAGCGCCGCACTGGAAAAACTCAACTACACTGTCAATGCAGCGCGAGCCCAGGTCATGCGCCGCCCGCCGCTGGCCACTGCACTGGCAGTCGCACTGATCCTGACCATCGCCACTACCGCACGCATTGCGCCAAAAGGCGCTGCAGAAGAACCTCAGGCCGACACTACCCCCTCAAAGGTAGTCATGCCGCGACCGCTGCCGCCAAAACCCCCTGCAGCCGAACCGCAGCGCCCGGCGCCGGAGGCCAAAGCCGAGCCATCTCCCGCCAAAAAAACGTCGCGCCCTGCCGCGGAGACGGCGGCTACCGGCACCGTGCGCCTGAACGTGCTGCCGTGGGGTGAAATCCACATCAACGGCGTCCAATATGGCGTTTCACCGCCGCTGCGCGACATCGCGCTCAAGCCCGGCGTCTACAAGCTCGAGGTCCGCAACCTGGGATTTGCCTCATACCTGCAGGTGATTGAGGTCATGCCCGGCGAAGAGATTAAAATCCGGCATCGGTTCCGCTAGAGGCCCCAGGGAGAGACCATGCGCTTGTTCATCATCATGCTGTTGCTGATGCCGCTGCTGAGCGGCTGCGAATCCGTCAAAAAAGGCATGCAGAGTGTCACCGACTCGCTCGACTTCGACAAGCAGCGCGATAAATCGCAGGAATCACCGCTGCCGAGCGCCGAAACCCGCCTGAAGGCCGGCATCGCCCAGTACGAGGGCGGCAACTATGGCCAGGCGCAGCGCTCACTGCAATCCGCGCTGGCCGGCGGACTGATCTCGCGCGCCGACCAGGCCCAAGCCTATAAATACCTCGCCTTCATCTATTGCGTCACCGACCGCGCCGCACAGTGCCGGCAGGAATTCAACAACGCCTTCAGCGCCGATCCCAAATTCAGCCTGACCGCGGCCGAAGCCGGGCACCCGAATTGGGGCCCGGTGTTCCGCAGCGTCGCCCGCGGTCGGTGATCAACAGCTAATGGAGCAGCCCGCCAAAATCGGCCGTTACAACGTCGCCGCCGAAATCGGCCGCGGCGCGATGGGCGTGGTCTACCGCGCAGTGGATCCAATGCTCGAGCGCACGGTGGCGGTCAAGACCATCAATATGGCGCTGGATCCCGGCGAAATAGAGCACTACGAAAAACGCTTTACCATCGAAGCGCGCGCCGCCGGTAGCCTCAACCATCCGAACATCGTCACCATCCACGACATCGGCCGCAGCGGCGACCTCGCCTACATGGCGATGGAGTTCCTCGAAGGCCGTGAACTGAAAGACCTGATCGTCAACAAGGAACTGTCGCTTGACCGCGCCCTGGACATCGCGGCGCAGGTCGCCGACGGCCTCTCTTATGCGCATCAGCATGACGTCGTGCACCGTGACATCAAACCGGCCAACATCATGATTCTCAATGACGGCCGCGTGAAAATCATGGACTTCGGCATCGCGCGCATGCGTACCGCCGACGTGCGCACGCAGACCGGTGTGGTGCTGGGCTCGCCGCGTTATTTGTCACCGGAACAGGTGCTGGGCAAACGCTCCGACGGGCGCGCCGATATTTTTTCGCTGGGCGTGATCCTTTACGAAATGATCGCCCGTCAGCCGCCTTTCAACGGTGTCGACATCAACTCACTGATGTTCCAGATCGTCAATTTCACACCGCCACTGCCGAGCACGGTCAATACCGCGCTGCCGCAGATGCTCGACCTGATCATCGCCAAGGCGCTCACCAAATCCGCCGACGAGCGTTACGCCACGATTGCCGAACTCGCCGCTGACCTGCGTGCCTGCCGCCAGCAAGGCATCATGGGCGGCAGCACCGTGCCGTCGCTGATCGCCGCCGCAAAACCGGTGAGCGACGAATCGCAGACACTGCCGTTTGACGACACCACACTGCCAGCGTCGCGTGCCGAGGATCGCAGTCTGACTGCGCCTGACAACAATCTGCCCGGCGACACCATGCCCTCGCGCGGACTGGCCAAGGAATTCGATTCGATGGCGGCTACCATGCGCCTCGCCGCAAAAACCGGCGCGCTCACCGATCCCGATGCCTTTGCCGCCAGCTTCGGTGTCAGCCGTCACTCCATCGACGCCGCGATCATGGATGCCGGTGATGAATCCGAACGCAACTGGGGCGCCCATACCGTGATGCGTGCGCCGCCGTGGTCGACCCGCGACCGGCAGATTTTCCTTGGCGCAGTTGGTGGCGCACTCGTGCTGGGCGTGCTGATCGTTTTCATCTGAAGTCCGGCTCGCCGCAGTTAATAATTCCCCCGAAGGAGCGCCATGCGCATCACCGCCGTCGAAGCCATTGCCATTGATATTCCTCTCAGCAAAAATTTCGGCGGCTCGACCTACAGCGTCCTGAAGCGCTCGACGGTTATCACCCGGTTGCGCACCGACAGCGGCCTCGTCAGCAATGTCTACAACGGTGACAATCGCGCTCACGGCGCCCAGATCGCAACACTGATCGAAAACGATTTATTTAATGTAATCAATGGTTTGAGTATTTTCGAGCGGGAACGCGCCTGGGAGCGCATGTTTGCGTTGAGCCACTCCGCCGCCGACAAGAAACTGCTGCTCGAAGCCATCGCCTGCGTCGATTGCGCGATCTGGGACCTGACCGGCCGCGCGCTGGGCAAAAGCGTGCGCGAACTCATCGGCGGTTACTCCACTGAACTGCCGATCATTTCCATCGGCGGCTATTACATGCCCGGCAAAACCGATGCCGACATCGCGCGTGAAATCGTGTCATACCGCGACGCCGGCATGGCCGGCTGCAAATTCAAGGTCGGCGGCCTGTCGCCGGAAAAAGATGCCGCGCGTGTGGCAGTAGCACGCAAGGCCGTCGGCGATGATTTCATCCTCTGCGTCGATGCCAACCGTGGCTGGGCCGCTGAAGACGCCATCCGTTTCGCGCGACTGATCGAGCAATACAACATCCGCTGGTTCGAGGAACCCTGCCACTGGTACGACGATGCCGCGCAAATGGCGCGGGTGCGGCAGGCAATACCGATGCCGGTTACTGCCGGACAAAGCGAAATCACCAGCCATGCCATCCGTCGCCTCGTCGATGCCCGCGCGGTGGACCTCGTCAACTACGATGTATCCGAAGGCGGCGGTGTCACCGACTGGCTGCGCGCCGCCGGACTGTGCCGCGCAGCCGACGTGGCGATGGCGCACCACGAAGAGGCGCAGATTGCCAGCCACCTGCTGGCGGCAGTGCCTCACGGCACCTACGCCGAATGTTTCGCCGACCCGGCGCGGGATCCCATCTGGCAGTCGATGTGGATCAACCGCCCGGCGATCAAAATGGGCATGATGCAGGTTGCAACCGGACCTGGTTTTGACATCGAGCTCGACGAAAAAATGATTCACAAGTTTCGCACCAACTAGTCACACACCCCCCGCAAACGATGCCCGCCCTGCCCCGCTTCCGTCCGCGACTGTTCGAGGTCATTGGCGAATACAACGCCGCGCGGCTGCGCAGCGACGTGCTGGCCGGCATCACCGTTGGCATACTCGCGCTGCCGCTGGCGATAGCGTTTGCCATCGCCAGCGGCATGACGCCGGAATCCGGCATCTACACCGCGATCATCGCCGGTTTCATCGTCTCCGCACTCGGCGGCTCACGGGTGCAGATCGGCGGGCCGACCGGCGCCTTCATCGTCATCGTTTACGGCATCGTCGTCCAATACGGCGTTGCCAACCTGCTGATCTGCACACTGATGGCGGGATTCATGCTGCTGGCGATGGGCATGCTGCGCATGGGCACGTGGATCCGCTTCATTCCGGTGTCGGTGATCAGCGGCTTCACCAAGGGCATCGCGGTGCTGATCATGCTGTCGCAGGTGCGGGATTTCCTCGGCCTCGACACCGGGCAATTGCCCGCGGAATTTTTCGCGCAAATCGCCGTGTTGTGGCAGGCGCTGGATACTGTCAACTGGACCGCGGTCGCGCTGGCCCTCGCCTGCCTGGCGCTGATCGTATTCTGGCCAAAGGCCTGGCGCGTCGTGCCCGCACCCATCGTTGCACTGGTCGCCGGCACCGCAGCCGTGGCACTGTTTCACCTGCCAGTGGAAACCATTGGTTCGCGTTTCGGCGGCATCCCGCAATCGCTGCCGGGCTTCGCTTT
>JAYUYQ010000183.1:0-11904 GCA_043752435.1 Betaproteobacteria bacterium | reverse complement strand
TATTAATATTTTCCAATACGGATGGTAGCAAATCAAGCACCCCTGCCAGTGCAAATTCAACCGCGCCACGGCGTACTGCCTCACGGTCGCCCGGGAAGTGTCGCGTCGCGCTTTTCGGCTCGCCGTTTTTAACGCTCCAGGCAAAACACACGGTGCCCACTGGCTTATCCGCAGTACCGCCTGAGGGACCCGCCGTGCCGCTGACCGCGACCGCAATCTGCGCATGACTATTGGCCAGCGCGCCGGTCACCATCTCGCGCACCGTCTGCTCCGACACCGCACCGTGCGTGCCCAGCGTCTGCTGGCTGACGCCGAGCATTTCGCGTTTGGAGATATAGGTATAAGTCACAAAGCCGCGTTCGAACCACTGCGAACTGCCGGGCACTGCCGTCACCGCCTGCGCCACCCAGCCGCCCGTGCAAGACTCCGCCGTCGCCAGCATCAGCCCCTGCGCCTGCAGCGCTTCGCCCACCTTCGCCGCCAGTTCGAACAATGTTTTATCGGTCATCGTCAGCCCTCATCGCTAACTTATCAAGGCATAAACCGCTGCAATCACCAACAGTGTGTAGGCTGCGGCAACCAGGTCATCCCACATCACGCCGAAACCGTTTTTCAGCGTGCGGTCATAGTAACGAATGGGCGGCGGTTTGAAGATGTCAAAAACCCGAAACACCACAAACGCAAAAGCCTGCCAGTAACCACCCGCCGGCACAAAAAACAGCACCAGCAAAAACGCCACCACTTCATCCCACACCATGCCGCCATGGTCGGCCGCGCCCAGCGCGCGTCCCGCCACCGCGCAGGCCCACACACCCAGCCAGTACAACGCGACGATCACAACAATGAAGGTCCACGCATCCAAACGCGGCTGCAGGACATGGAACAACGGGATTGCGAGCAGCGTGCCGAAGGTGCCTGGAGCAAAAGGGATCAGGCCGATGCCGCCGCCGAACGCAATGAAATGAGCCGGGTGGCGGTAGACGAAGCGCAGGCTGGGACGAACGATGGATTCGGACATGAACGTATTGCTCAGTCCTGCCAGGGATTGACCACAGGAACCTTCAAATCGCGGAAGTGCCGCACATTGCGCGTCGCCAGCGTGGCACGCCGCGCCAGCGCAATACCGGCAATCTGGGTATCGCGTACGTCGACCGGTCGGCCGGCCTTTTGCCGCGTCGCCGCCAGGACTGCTGCCGTCGCGGCAGCGGCGCTGTCGAAGTCCAGCACCCGGCTCTCCAGATCGTCTTCGAGCAGGCGCTCAAACGCGGACTCCAGCGACTGCCGCCTGCGTCCCTTCGGCAAAAGGTTCAGGCCGAAACGCGCTTCAAACAGGGTCACGCTGGTAATCCACACAGACTCCGGCGGCTGACGGTCAAGCCAGTCGATGACCGGTGCGTCGGGAACTGATCGCATCAGCGCCGACAGCACGTTGGTGTCGAGAATGATCACCGGCTGAAATCGGCAGATCGTGCGGCATCACCGCGCAGCTCAGGCAAATCACCGGCAAGGCCGGTCTTGCTGAAACGCGCCGCGATGCGCGACCCGAGCCTTGGCTGAGCACGATTGGACTCCTTCGCCGCATTGCGCAGGATCTGGCGTACCTCCTCCTCCATGCTGCGCCCGTGACGCTCAGCGCGGCGCTTCAGGCGGGCCTTGACCTCATCCTCAAGATGGCGAACGACGAACTGAGCCATGATCCGGTTCCTGTGTAAAAGCAGAAAGATATCATGATATCAATCAATGACCGGCCGGACAAGGGCGCCCGAAAATAGGGTCAGTGTAACTTTACCGCCACCCACCGTTAAAAATGATAAGCGAATGTGCGGAGTATGCCATGCCAAGACGATCACGAATTAATCTCACCGGGGGTACCAACCGGCAAGCGACGTTCTTTGCCGAAGAAGATTATCGCGCCTATTTCGACTGGCTGGCCGATGCCGCAAAAAAGTATAACTGCCACATTTACGCCTATGTTCTGATGATCAACCATGTACATCTGCTCGCATCGACATCCAGGCCCATGGGACTGTCCCTGATGATGCAATATGTGGGTAGGCATTTTGTGCGCTACATCAACCGCGTCTACCGGCGCAGCGGCACGATATGGGAAGGCAGATTCAAAGCGAGCCTGGTGGATACCGAAGGGTGCTTTCTGAGTTGCTGCCGCTGCATCGAGTGCAACCCGGTGCGGGCGGACATGGCGAAAGGGCCAGGCGAGTATCGCTGGTCGAGTTACCGCAGTCATGCCTTCGGGCTGCCTGACAAACTGATCTCATCGCATGAGCAATACGAGAGATTCGACGCTTCGGACGAAGCGCGCCAGGCGGCTTATCGCGGTTTATTTTAAACCGAACTCGAAACAAAAGAACTCGCCGAGATCCGGGACAGCACGAATCGAGGGTATCCACTCCGCAGCGAACGCTTCAAAGATGAGATCGAACATGCCTTGCAACGGGTTGTTCGTCCGCCGAAGCGGGGACGCCCGCCACTGAAGCCAGTGCCCGTTGCGCGTGAGCGCGCGAGCGCTCTATAGGGGCGAAAGTTGCACTGACCCTAATTACTTTAAAGCAGACGTTGCGTGTTTTCGCTGGTCTGGCCTATGTGTGTGACCGCACAGAAGACGAATTCGACAAGCCGTAGGGTATCTTCTTAGTCATTCTAGAAGGTAATCCATGGAACCTGCGCTGATGATGAAAACTTCGCTGGCACTAATGACAGTTACGGCGCTCGGCGGAGTCGTAATGGCATTTGTTCGCTTGGGCCGGAGCGCTAATCCGCCTAGCTGGCTGGCGATGGTGCATGGCCTGCTTGCTGCCTCCGCACTGGCTCTGCTTCTGTATGCTTTCTTTACCGTTGGCTTGCCCGCGCTGGCAAGTTGGGCGCTCCTCTTGTTCCTGATTGCTGCGGGAGGTGGAGCACTATTGAACCTCGGCTATCACCTTAGAGGCGCCCTACTGCCGAAGAGTATTGTTCTTGTGCATGCGGCCATCGCAGTCGTGGCCTATGTGATGCTGCTGATGGCGGTTTTGGCTACGCGTTAGTGGGCAGGGCTTAAACCTTGGAAAGTGCTGCCGCACAGCTTTTCACGATAGCCAAATCGCAATCACGTAGTAAGCAGTGGGCTGCTGGACTTCGCTACCCTCAGAAACAATTAAAGAACAATTTAAGGGGCCGGGCTCGAATATTTTAATTTGAAGTGATCAAATCCTTGTTGCCTCACCGGCAACGGCAACCCGTCCCGGTCAACCACCACCGCACTACACACCCCCGCCGGCGCACGGATCACACAGCCGATACGCGTCACCTTGACGCCGGCACGCAAAGCCGCGCGCTCGACTGCAGCACGTTTCGCCGGCGCCGCAGTGAAACACAGTTCGTAATCATCACCGCCACTCAGCAGCGCTGACTGCGCCACCGGCGATTGCAGGTATCGACGCATCAGCGCTGATACTGGCAGACGCTCGAAAGCCACCACCGCAGCGACCCTTGAACGCTCACAGATATGCCCAAGGTCCGCAACCAGTCCATCGGAAACATCAATCGCGCTGCGCGCCACGCCGCGCAAAGCCAGACCGAGCGCGACACGCGGCACCGGCCAGTCGAGGCGCTGCTGCGCCTGCTTCAGCTCAGCGGGTTTCAATTTGATGCGTTTGATTTTTGCAGCGACCGCCAGCGCGGCATCACCCAGCGCACCCGACACCCAGATGTCGTCACCGGCTTTGGCGCCGTCGCGACGTAGCGCCTGACGCACCGGCACCTCGCCGATGATCTGCACGCAGATGTTCAGCGGGCCGCGCGTGGTATCGCCACCGATCAAATCGACGCCATGTTTGCGCGCCAGCGTCATGAAGCCTTTGGAAAAAGCCGCCACCCAGCGCGTATCTGCTTTCGGTAGCGCAATACCCATGGTCGCCCAGCGCGGTGTAGCGCCCATCGCCGCCATGTCCGACAGATTCACCGCCAGCGCCTTGTGTCCGATGGATTCCGCATCAGCGTCTTTGAAGAAGTGCCGTCCGGCGACCAGCATGTCGGTGGCCACCGCGAGCAGTTGACCTTTGCCCGCCTTGATCAGCGCTGCATCATCACCAACGCCCAGCGTCGTGCTCGGCGTGGCATGGGTGAAGTAATGGCGGATGAGGTCGAATTCGGTAGGCATCGCAGGGGGTATTGTGCCTTGAACTGCAGCATCGCTGCGATAGTTGTTGTCGCCGCGCGGTTAAGTCAGCGCAGCCCCCCCCATGAGGACCTCCGTCCAATTCCGCAAAAATATAAATTTCACTGCGGAAAAGTTAAACTGACCGTGGACGCTGGTCTCACAGCGAAAAAACAGGGGCACGAAATGAACAAGAGTGAACTCCACGCGCCGCACCGCCTTGCTGCATCAACCGCAGCCCTTGCGCTGCTCATCGGTGTCTTCGCCGCGCCCTCCGCGGCGTGGGCCCAGGCATACCCGGTCAAACCGGTGCGGCTGGTCGTCGCATTTCCGGCGGGCGGCGGTATCGATTCGGTCACGCGCCTGCTTGCGCCAAAACTGACCGAGGCGCTCGGCCAGCAGATGATCATCGACAACCGCGTCGGGGCGAGCGGCAACATCGGAACGGATCACGTGGCCAAGAGCGCACCCGATGGCTACACCGTGCTCATGGCCTATGCGAGCCATGCCAGTAACGCCGCGCTGTTCGACAAGCTTCCGTACGACACGGTCAAGGATTTCCAGCCCGTGTCCATGATCGGCGCGGTTCCACACGTCATTCTCGTCAACCCCTCACTGCCCGTGAAGACCGTGCAGGATCTGGTCAGGCTGGCAAAAGCGCGACCCGGGGATATCACTTACTCATCGCCCGGGAACGGCACGCCGCTGCACCTGGCCACGGAATTGCTCAAGGTCAGCGCCGGCATCGACATCCGACACGTGCCGTACAAGGGCGCCTCACCCGCGATGGTGTCGACGATGAGCGGCGAGACCCAGCTCACGATCACCACCTTTGTGGTCGCCACCCCGCTCGTTAAAGCCGGTCGCCTGCGCGCAATCGCAGTGGCCAGCGTAATGCGGGTGCCCACGTTTCCGGCGCTGCCGACGGTGGCCGAATCCGGCATCAAAGGCACCGAATCGAACTCGTGGTATGGCATGCTCGTGCCTGCGGGAACGCCGCGCCCCGTCGTGGATCGACTGCATGCGGCGCTGCTCAAGGCGCTCGCTGCGCCTGACGTCAGGGCAAAGTTTGCCGAACAAAGCGTGGAAATATACGGGAACAAGCCGGAAGAATTCGACAAGGTGATCCGTGACGAAATCGCCAAATGGTCGAAAGTGGTCAAGGCCAGCGGCGCGAAGGTGGATTGAGCGGCAGACCGCTGTAGTCTGCCGCTCGAGGAAAAACGCGGCCCATAAATTCCATCCAGGGTGCCGGAGTGGATTTCCTTACTCCTTATCCCAAAGAACTACGCCGTCACTCCGACCCCACAAATCCGATGTACGCACCGCAGGTATATTCAGGCGTGGCGAGCATGGCGTGTTCGCCATTGCTGCGCACACCGCGTGTCGGCGGCGGCATTCCATGCCCCTCCATCCAGCGCGCCGCCGCGCCCATGCTGGCAGTGCGGTACAACGCCTGAAACGGACCAGGACCACGGCGCGCCAGCGCGTCAGCGGCCGGACCTGGCGCATAGGGTGTGACAACGCCCAATCCGGTGGGACCAATTTCGAATATCGCCATGTGCGACTTAACCACCGTGCCTTTATGCAATGTGGGCTTGGGCATGCCCAGCACATTGGCGTAAATCGCAGCCGCGGCCTCAGCATCATCGGTGACAATGTAGGCACGCTCCAATTGGTACACGCCGTTCGGATGATTGCCGGCATCCGGCACCTGCCTGCGGCGCTCGGCCATCGGCGTCAGGTGCTGAATAAAAAATAGTGGCAGCGGATTTTTCGGACCGAGCACGGCAAATTTCCAGCGCAACTCCTGTCCTGCCGGCGTGCAGCGGCTGCCTGCCATCGCGTCGCTGACGTCCACGCCGCGGTTGCGCATCGCGGCCACATCCGCCGCGAGATCGTTGCTTTGTAAAACCACGTAGCGGATGCCCCCGCCCGCCGCGATGAAATCGGTGAGTCCGGTATGGGTGGTGCCGGATTGACCTGAAGTGCCCGAGGCTGCGTATTCCGCTGGATCGCGGACTGCCAGCAGTTCCAGGTAGTCATCCATGTTGAGCGCAATGGCATTGTGCGTGCCCTTGCCCGGATGCCCACCACCGGCATGGATATTAAAGCCCATTTTGCTGTACTGCGTGATGCCCTGCTGCAGGTCGGGTACACAGATCATGACGTGGTCGATACGGGTAAACATGAAGACTCCGCAGGATTGAGGGATTCGTAAGGATCAATAATTCAGGGCACGGCCAGGCGCGCGAGTTGCGCGGCGTCATCCAGCTTGTTGATCGCCCAACACTGCGCCAGCAGGTGTTCCGTGCGGCCAGCAGGAAGGGTATCACCGGCGAGGCCGATGAACTTGCGTTCAAGGTCGCGGTCGCTCATCGGGTTGGCAACGCTGCCCAGCGCGTGCTTGATGTGGATGTCGATACGGCGGCCGTCGCTGAGCGTCAGCGCAAGCTGCGCCTCGTCCTCGCGCAAGCCGGCATCGGCTTCCGCCGTCACCCGCTCCCGCACCGCAGTGACTTGCGGGTCGAACACGCGGGTGTCGGTGTATTGCTCCTCCCCCGCCACGCCATCGCAGAACGCCACCGCCGCGGAGTGATACAGGCTCCATTTGCTTTCCAGGCCGCCGCGCGGCGCCTTGATGCCGGTCAACTTCAGCGCCAGCGGATGCACCCGAAGCGTCACGGCAGCGATCTGTGCCGGGGCCACACCATGCTTATTGCGTGCTTCGAGGCAACCGTCGATCACCGGATGGGCAACCACGCCGCAGGCATGCGGCTTATAGGTGTTGAGCGAGAGTTCCCAGCTTTCGCCCAGACCATCTAGAATCGCACCGAGGTCGCAGTCGCCGACCAGCACGCGCGCAAAACCGCGCGGCGCTTCAATCACCCGCTCCGAACTGGTAAAGCCCGACTGTGCCATGAACGCCGACAGCATTCCGTTCTGCGCTGCACGCCCGTGCACGAAGCTCTTGCACATGGTGCCCGCCATTTCGCGCAGGCCCGCAGCCTGGGTTCCGGCGATGCCGAAAGCACGCACAATGCCCGCAGCGTCCAGCCCGAGCACGCGCCCCACCGCGGCGGCGGCGCCGAACACCCCGGCCGTGCCGGTGATGTACCACTGTTCGATATGGGTCGGGTAGATCGCATTGGCGATGCGACACTCGACATCGACGCCGACGATGAAGGCATGCAGAAAATCAGGGCCGCTGAGTGTAAGGCCCGTCTGCGCTCGATATTCGGCCAGTGCCAGCAACGCCGAAGCCACGGGCACGCTGGGATGCAGCAGCGTGCGCAGGTGCGTGTCGTCGAAATCGAGCACATGCGCACTCATGCCGTTGAGCAAAGCCGCAGTCGGCGCATCCAGCCGCTCGCGGCGACCGATCAGCCCCGCCTGCGGCGGACCGGCAAACGGCAGCAGCGCGGCAAGTGCGGCATCCAGTGTTTCATGGTGCGCGCCGCCCAGTGCACAGCCCATCCAGTTGACCAGCGAACGCGCCGCCTCATGGCGAACCGCATCAGGTATGGATTCGCCGCGGGCTGCGACGACGAATTCAGCCAGCGCGCGGGTAACCCCGCGCGCCTCTTTCAGATCAGGCGTCGAACTCAATCGACGCGTGTCCCTGCAGCCTTGACCACCTTCGCCCACTTCTCGACTTCATTGGCGATGAACGCGGTGAACTCCGCCGGCGAATTGCCGACCGGGTCAAAACCCGCTACCGCCATGCGTTCGAGAACATCCTGCATCTTCAGCACCTTCAGCGACTCGGTATGCAACCGCGTAATGATGTCGGCCGGCGTGCCGGTCGGCACCAGAATGCCATACCAGCCGCTGACTTCGTAACCGGCAACACCGGCTTCCTCGACCGTCGGCAGTTGGGGAGCGGCCGGCGAGCGCTTGGCACCGGTGACGGCGAGTGCGCGCAGCTTGCCCGACTTGATATGGTGAATCACCGAAGGCGTCGTCGCAAAACCGACCGAGACCTCGCCGCTCAGCAGCGCTACGACGGCCGGCCCGCCACCCTTGTACGGCACGTGGTTCATCTTGGTCTTGGTCAACTCGAGCAGCAGCACCGCGGCGAGGTGCGCCGAACTGCCGCTGCCCGAAGACGCGTAATCGAGCGCTCCGGGGCGCGCCCGCGCCAGCGCCACCAGATCCTTGATCGACTTCGCCGGCACGGAAGGATGCACGACGACGATGTTCGGCGCGGAGGCGAGCAGCGACACTGCGGAAAAATCCTTGACGAAGTTGTAGTTGAGCTTGCGGTACAGCGTCATATTGATGGTGTGCGCGATGTTGCCCATCAGCAGCGTGTAACCGTCGGGCGGCGCCTTCGCCGCAAGCTCGGCACCGATGTTGGCACCGGCGCCCGGCCGGTTGTCGAGGACGACCTGCTGGGCAAGGCCCTCGGCCAGCTTGCCGCCGAGGATGCGCGCCAGCGTGTCGGTACCCCCGCCCGGCGGGAACGGCAGAATGAAGCGGATCGGTTTGTTCGGATACTGCGCGTGCACCGGCGCGATGCCGGTAACCAAGGCGGCAGGAATCAGGATGGCAAGCAGGGTGGCAAGTACCTGGGCACGGCGTACACCGGATCGAACGGTAATCATTGTGGTCTCCCCCCAGAGATGACCGTCACCACGGAAAGTGGTTTCGGAAAGTTCAGGCTACCACGGTCCCCTCGGACTGTCATGGCGCGGCGCGGCAGATTTAAGCACACTGCTCATGCCCATCTCACCTGAAAATTAACCTTTAATGTGAAACTGACCACGTTACTGTGAAACTGCGCAGTCTGTCATGACCTGCAGATAGACATTGATTCCGCGCCGATTTCCGTACGGTAACGAACAGAACATAGGGAATGCATTAAACCAGAATCGTTCCGCATATTTGATCTTCCTCGTTAATAAACTTATCCCAGCCTGGCCAATAGCAGGTCATGGCGCGAAAGGGGAATGCATGCAACGTATTATTGCAGGACGATTCCAGACCAAAGGCGAAGCCGACACCGTGGCAGTGTTGCTTAAGCATTATATCCACACCACTGATATCTGCATTTTTCACAATAATCCGCCGGGTCAGCACGATGCCTATGTCCTCGGAGGAGACGAAGATGCAGATCCCGGCGCAGAGGGTGCGGAGAAATCAGCGGTGGGCACAGCCCTGGGCGCGGGACTTGCCGCGGGTGCAATCGGCGCATTGGGTGGCCCGGTGGTGGCCCTTGCCGCTGCGGCAACCGGCGCTTATGTCGGATCATTGGGCGGCGCACTGCAGGGACTGGGCGATGATGAAGATCATCCCCATGCGCCCGACAACCGGCCCGGCGGCATTATCCTGTCCGTGCGCATTGCGGATCCCCAAAATGAGAATCGCGTGATCGAAACTCTGCGCGCTGAAGGTGCGGCAGATATTGAGCAGGCGGATGGTGAATGGGTCGACGGTGACTGGGTTGATTTTGATCCGGTCGCGGTACCTCGACTGGTGAAAGCACAGCTCTCTCCTTCCGGGGACAGGTGCAGCGCGGTGCGGAAAATCGGCGATGCTCAAGCCGCAGAGGGTGCGCGGCAACGGCGCTACTGAAGTGAACTGAATGAGCGGCCAGCAGTTGCGGATCCAGGCAATCAACCCAATGAACGTTTCAAAAATTTCGCAATATTCGGCCTGGAACCAAGGCACCTCGCCGCAGAATGATGCCGCCTTCATCAAATCCGGGATCGACAAGGTCGCGCATATCGCCATGGCCATCGGCTTGCAGCCGATGTAAAAAACACCCTCGAAAATGAAAAAGGGCCATTGCATGGCCCTTTTTCATTGCACATTACCGCGGGATCAGCATTGCCCAATCCCGCGACAACCGAACTCAGTTCTGCTTGAAAAACACGTATTTCGCCTGATAACCAACCTGCTGCTTCGCGCCCTTGGTGGACATGTCGCAGGTTGCTGTTGGCGCCACGCCGCCCTTGGTCTCGAGGCGCTGGATGTAGCTGACACCCGTCATCGCGCCCTGGCCCATCGCCGGTTCAGCCTTGACCAGTTGCAGCGGAATATTGCCCGGGGATGCCGGGGCAATCGCGACCTGCTTGCCAGCCACTTTAGAGCCATCGTTGGCTTCCCAGGTCGGACCGGCATAATATTTACCGATGGGTTTTTTCTGCATGTCGTTCAGCACGGCAACCGGGGCGACAAACGCCCATTCAAAGGCGCCTGCCATGTCCTTTTTCTCGCGGCATTCGTAGGTGATCTCGCCAACGCCCACGCTTTCCAGGAAGGCGGAATGGCCGGCCGGCACACGCACCGGTTCAGGAAGTGCTGCAGCGGCAAAACTGGCGCCGGCGGTGGCCAGCAGAACTGCGCAAACAACGGGTTTCAGTGTGGCTTTGAACATGATGTGTCCTCTTGAGTAGTGTCAGTGGGTGAGCTGCCTGAAGGCGGCGTCTCACCCATTACTACCCGTGGGCTAAGGCCCTGGATGCAGGCCGCGCGAAAATGTTTTGCTCGTTTTTCAGCAGTTTTTCAGTTCATCCCGGCAACCACCGTACGGCCCAAGTTCTCATTTTGCCGCAGCTACTACGGTGCGACCGACGTACAGGATCGGGCCGGTCGGACGGCCGATCGGCGATCCGGTTTCCGGCTCCAGCGTCAGTTCGAACAATTGCTCGCGCTCCAGCGTAGGCAGGCTCGCCACGTCGATTTCGGTCACCCGGTCCGGCGGCACCAGCCCCAGCGACGTTGGGCCGCTGGCGCCCTGCGCCTTGGTCCAGAACTGCAGTGCTTTTTGCGGCGCGACCGTGGTCGTGCCCAGCGGAATCAGGCGCAGCTTGCCGCCGACGAAAGCCTCGACGATCCAACCGGCGTCCTGCTTGTCCGGGCTTTGCAGCACCGCCAGATAGCGGGTGGCGGGCGCCGGCGCATCCACCGGCCGCAACTGCAAGGCCAGCACCACCGCCAGCACCGAGGCAAAGGCCGCGCCGAAACGCCAGAAGGTCAGACGTTCCCACCACGGCTGAGCCGGCGCTGCACTGCGCCCGGCTTTAGCGAGGCTGAGACTGTGCTCAATGCGTGACCACAGCGCCGGGGATGGCTCAACCGGCGCCAGCATGCGCGTCATCGCCAGCAGCTTGTCCTGCCAAAAATACACATCCTGCTGCAGGCCTGCGTCCCGCGGCAAAGCCTGCACGACCTCATCATGCTCGGCGGCAGACAAGGTGCCGACCACGTATTCGGCAGCCGTGGCGGCACGTTCGAGCGGATCGACGGGAATCATGACAGGCACTCTTTCAGCGTGATCAGGCCGCGGCGGATCCAGGATTTGACGGTGCCCAGCGGCGCGCCGAGCTGCGCCGCAACCTGTTCGTGCGAATAACCATCGACAAAAGCCAGCAGCACCGACTGCCGGCGCTGCTCTTCGAGTCGTTCCAGGCACTGCGCCAATGCACGCTTTTCCGCGGAGTCATCCACCGATTGCCAGGCAGCATGGGCCTCCAGCAGCTCCTCATGACGCTCATCATCACGCTCCGGAGAATTGCTGAGCGCGCGTAAGGCGTTCAATGCGCGGTGGCGCACCACCGTGTAAATCCAGCCACGCGCTGAACCCAGATTCGGGTTGTGTATGTACCGGCCTTGCTCCAGATCTGCAGAAACGCGTCGTGCAGCACTTCCTCGGCCAGTTCGTGCCGGCGCACAATGCGCAGCACCGTCGCCATCAGCCAGCGCCGTTCACGTTCGTAAATCGCACGCAAGGCATACTGATCACC
>JAYUYQ010000182.1:0-4899 GCA_043752435.1 Betaproteobacteria bacterium | reverse complement strand
CCCTTCCGCCACCGGTGCCCAGCCGACCACCTTGTAGCGTTTGTCCGCTTCCAGCGCCTTGCCGCCGAGTTTCATGTCGGAAATGCGTTTGCCGATCGCCGCATTCGGATCGCAGGTGTAGGCCATGCCCCCCACGCGCACCATGTCACCGCCCTGCTGCAGATAAGGGTCGGGGTTGAACAGGTTGTCGCAGACATCTTCGAGGATGGCCTTGATCTCGCTGCCGGTGAGTTCATTCAGCGTCACGCTGGGATAGGTGATCGCGGTCTGGTCCATCAGGTGCTCGCGCAGTATGGTCTGGCCCGGCAACAACGTGGTACCCCAGCGAAAGCCCGGAGAAAATCCGATCTCGGCGCCCTTCTCCGTCATTAAGGCATCGAGTATCAGTTGATCGAAAGTGCCGTTGAAGTTGCCGCGGCGATAGAGCAGCCCTTCGGTGACCGCCAGCGGCTCCTCGAGTCTGGCCTTGAACGGTGCACGGACACGCTCGATCAACCCCTGCATTTGGGCATCCGCCGGCAGCAGATTGGCGAACACCGGCAGCAGGCGGTAACGAAAATCGGCAACACCGCCGGTCTTCACATCGAGATCCAGCACACCCAGAAATTTGCCGTTGGAGCCGGCATTGGTGACCACCGTCTTGCCGCCGGCGTTATTGACAATAACCGGCACCGGCACGCCATCATGCGTGTGGCCGCCGAGAATGGCATCAATGCCGCGCACGCGACTCGCGAGTTTCACATCCACATCCATGCCGTTGTGCGACAACAGCACCACGGCACGCACACCCTTGGCGCGCACTTCCTCAACGATTTTCTGTAATTCTATTTCTTGAATGCCAAACGTCCATTCCGGGACGAAATAACGCGGATTGGCGATCGGCGTGTAGGGAAACGCCTGCCCGATCACTGCAACCGGCACGCCGTTCATTTCGCGGATCACATAGGGCTTGAACACCGGATCGCCGAAATCCGCGGTCTTAACATTCTGCGCAAGAAATTCGGTGCGGCCCAGCGATTTCACGGCCTCCAGCACGCGCTTGTCGCCGTAGGTGAATTCCCAATGCGCGGTCATCAAATCCACACCCAACAGCTGGCAGGCATCGATCATGTCCTGTCCGCGCGTCCACAACGACGTTGCCGAGCCCTGCCAGGTATCGCCGCCATCCAGCAGCAAGGCGCCGGGACGCGTCGCCCGCAGCCGTTTGACCAGCGTCGCCAGATGCGCAAATCCGCCGACCTTGCCATAACGTTTCGCGGCGGCCGCAAAATCAAGCGAAGTAAAGGCATGGGCCTCGGCCGTGCCCGGCGCAATGCCGGCACTGCGCAACAGATGCTCACCCACCAGATGCGGAAATCGTCCGGTTGCTTCGCCAACGCCGATGTTGGCACTGGGCTCGCGAAAATGCACCGGCAGCAATTGTGCATGGCAATCGGTGAAGTGCAGCAGGCTGACGTTGCCGAATTTCGGCAGGTCATACAAAGCCTGCGTCACCTGAGCGCGCGCCGCACCGAGCGGCGCGCCGCAGGCCGCGGCTGCGGCGAGCGTGCCGAGGAATTCGCGCCGGTTCATTGATTAACCGGTGATTTCGGATCGAGCAGCAGCGCGGTGACATCCTTCAGCTGTTGCTCGGTCAGGACCCCGTTGTGACCAAAGCGCGGCATGTTGGAGCACGCGGTGTACGCCTGCGGGTTGTAGATGCGGCCATAGGTATAGCGCTGCATTTCCACGCTGGCGCCGCGCAGCTTGCCGTAGTTGTACAGGCTGGGCCCGATGGTGCCAAACGAGATCTCCGCCTTGCTCATCTGGTGGCAGGCGTAGCAGTTGCCGCCGGACGGCGTACTCGGGTTATCGGAATACTGCTTGCCGACGCCGGTTTGGGCAATGCGCTCGCCCTGCTGCCAGTCACCCATCAGCTGGCCGTCGGCCGGATACTTGATGGATTCAAGGTTCGTCTTCTCGACGCGCGCAGCGTCGGTTTTGGCAATCGTCGCCGGCGGCGCATCGCTGCAAAGCCGCTGCGCCTCATCCTGGTCCAGCCGGTCCAGCTTCGCCTGCCCGTTCTCCTTGAAAGACGCCTTGATGATGTTCAGATCTTCCTGAGTCACGGTTTTATCACGAACCGTTGCGCAACCCGCTGCGACAAGCGCAGAGACAAAAACCGATGCCATTGCCAGTTTTAATATTTTCATGGTGGTCTCCTCAGCGTTTGATCGCAGGCGCATTAAAAGCGGCGCCGTTGGCGTTGTTGGCCAGGAAAGTCGTCAGCGCGATGGAGATTTCCGAGCCAAAAACCAGCTCCGGAAAACGCTGCTGACGGAAGCAGTCATTGAGCCGCCACTGGAAAGTACGCAATTCGCCTTGCGACACGCGGTAAGCCGGCCAGGTGGTGTAACCCAGTTGCGCGCCTTTTTTCTCGGTCAGATTAGGCAGATCCTGCAAACGGATGCGCTTTCCGCTTTCGGCATGGCAGGTCGAGCAGGCGAAATCATGCGGCCCGCCGCGGAAGAAAAACATTTTTTCGCCGAGGTTATAGGCTTCTTTTTCCTTGTCATGGTTCAGCGCGACGTTCATCACGACGCCTTTGGACTCGGACGTGATCCATGCCGTCAGCGCCTCGATGTCCGAGCGGTTGCTGCCTGAGCCAAACACGCGCCTGGTAGCGTCGGCATAGCTGAAACCCTGCAGCGTGACCATGCAATGCACCAGCCGCGTCTCGAGATCCATCACGCGGTCAGCGTCGGCGAAGTACCGCGGCAATTGCGCGTAAGCGCCCTTGACCACGCCGGCGCCCCTGCCGATGTTGCAGCCTTCCAGCGACACATTCTTCGGCCCGCGCTTTTGCTTCCATAAATCTTCGCCGCGCGCCTCCCACAACTCGGCGGGGTTGCCGTCCTGCAACTGCGCGCGATAGCGGGCGATTTCGTCCACTGGGCTGCTCTGCGCCGATGCCTCGAAGGCAGACGCCACCAACACCAGTGACACTGCGACAAACCTGTACTTGGACATAAACATGGACATAACCAGACCCTCCTCGTCACCGCCAGCAGGCGGATTTGTCGTTATTCTGTTTATTTAAAATATTGTTTATAATCAATTTCTTACTGAAAAATACTGGCCTCAGGCGATTGTGGCCTCATCGCTGCGCTTTTCGCCTTTATTATCTTCCCAGATGACGACAACTTTCTCGCCTTTCTGGCCGCCCTTGAAACTGAACTCAAGGTAGGGGTTTTTCGAAATCGCCGGGCCCCACTGCGCTGAAAGCACGCTCTTGCCCTGGTAGGTGGCACTGACGCTGCGTATGTAGTGGGCCGGAACCAGTTTGCCCGCCGCATCCTTGCGCTGACCGGTCTCCATCTCGTGACTCATCAGCACTTTTACATTGACCACGCCGTCGCGCACTGCGGCACGAATTCTCATCGGATCTGCCATGTCATTTCTCCTGGGTTTCTCAGCCGCCGCAGCCGCCGAGCGTGATCTTGATTTCCTGTTTCGCCATGAAAAACTTGCCGTTGGCCTTGACCAGCGCGTAGACATCCGAGGTCTGCCCCATCTTTACCCGAGTTGAAATATTGCCCTCGGTGCCGGCAGGAATGGCGAAACTGGCCACCAGCGGCGTCGGGTTTTTCTCAACCAGCAACGTGATGGATTCGATACCGGGTAATCTGCTTTCAATGGCAACCGGCACCACCGCACCGTTCTCCGCGATGCTCGGCGCCTTGATGACAATGGCGTCCGACGCCGCCGGATTTTGCGCACCCACGGCACGCATCACCTCCGCCAGGGTCTTCATCGAAAATGCCGACTCACCCAAATTCTGCGCCAGCACCAGCTCCGGTCCGATTACGCCTGCAGCGAACAGCATTGCCAGCACGCCACCGCCCGTTTTTATTGCCTTTCTCCGAGAATGATTCATAGAGCCTCCTGTTTAGTGTGTATTAAGAATCCAGCGCACCACCGTGCGCAAGTCCTGCTCCTGCAATGGCGAGGGCGGCATCGGCACATTGCCCCAGACACCCTGTCCACCTGATTTCACTTTAGCCACCAACTTCGCTTCCGCCCCGTTGTCTGCGCTGCCGCCGCCACAAAGTGCCCCAGCGGCAGGTTGCCAATGCGGGTCCTTGCTTATGCCGCGCGTTTGTTCGGCACCGTCAAGAGCTTCAACAGCTGCTTCTTGAGCGGACGATTAACATCAATCGTAGTAGCCATACGATTGCACACCGACCGGCACAGCTCGACCATGGTTGCATCCGCCACACGGTAATAAATCTGATTGCCGTCCCGCCGCCGCGCCAGCACGCCGTAACGATGCATCAGACCCAGATGCCGGGAAATGTTGGTCTGCGTGCCGCCTGTGGCCGCAACGATCTGCGATACAGACTGTTCGTGCTCACACACCGCATGCATGATTTTCAGGCGCGTCGGTTCCGACAGCACTGAAAAATATGCAGCTACCGCTTCGAATACCGGATCCAGTTCGTCCATGATTGTCCACATGGGTTTATTACGGAATTAATGTATGCGCCTATGCGCATATAGTCAAATAGACGCCGAACCTCACCCGCCACGCTGCAGCCCGGATTATTGAAAATAAAAAACCATTACCCACAATTTCGCGGCAGATGCTGCGACGCAACGGCCGTATTGATGTATTCATCGGTAGGGCACTTCGCCCATGACAAGTGCCGCGATAATATGCATCGCCAGGTCTTGATCAGCCGATCATCTTGCTTTGCAATATTTTTTTTAAGGCTGACAGCGTCGACTTCGCTGTGCTACGTAGACCGTGCGCATCACAGTGATCAACGTTCAAGGACGGGATGCGAATTGGTGTACGGCATGATTCGCCGGAAACAGCGTTCAAAAAACCAAGGGATGAGTGCTTAAAGGTTGATTGCG
>JAYUYQ010000181.1:0-4903 GCA_043752435.1 Betaproteobacteria bacterium | reverse complement strand
AGCCAAAATCCCGGGTGACAAGGGATGGTGCGCATATTATTCAAACGCCATTTAAACTATAAGGCTTGGGCGAATCGGCATTTTCAATTCAGCTTTTTTCGGCAATCTGCGTCTTCGTCTTACTCCACCACACAAAATCCGGGACACCCTCCTCCTATTGGTTTCAGGCGAAAAAATTTGTTCCAAATCGCAGGCACCTCATTAATCCTTCTGCTTTCGAATGCTCCATTCTTTAATTAGCGCGTAGACGGCCGGGAACACGATCAGCGTCAGCACGGTGGCTGTGATCATGCCGCCGACCATCGGCGTGGTAATGCGCCTTATTACTTCAGAGCCCGTTCCGCTACTAAACATGACTGGAAGCAGGCCTAACACGCTTCCGGCAACGGTCATCATCACAGGGCGTATCCGGGACACCGCACCGTGCGCCACGGCCGTATGGAGATCCTCGACGGTCACCTTCTCGCCGGCAGCTTTGCGTTTTGTAGTGACTGCCTCGAGCGTCTGATCTAAGTAGACCAGCATCACCATACCTGATTCAGCCGCAATACCGACGAGGCCGATAAAGCCGATCGCCACTGCGATGCTCATGTTGTAGTCGAGCAGGTACATCAGCCAGATTCCGCCAACCATGGAGAAGGGCACCGAAAGCATCACCACTAGCGTCTCGGTAATACGATTGAAGCTCAGATACAGAAGAGCAAATATGATCAGGATCGTGATGGGTACCACCACTTTCAGTTTCTCAATTGCGCGTTCCATGTATTCGAACTGACCGCTCCATGTGGCGTAGTAACCGGGCGGGAATTTCACCTGCTCACGTACAGCTTTTTGCCCGGCAGCAACGTAGCTGCCGATGTCACGATCCCGAATGTCAACAAAGATGTACGTAGACAGGAGTGCATTCTCAGTACGGATGCTTGGCGGACCCTTGACCAATTTGATCCGCGCAATTTGACCGAGTGGTATCATCGTTTCCCCCATGATTGGCACCAGCACCTGGGTGGCAATCGCCAGCGGGTCGCTGCGCAATTCCCGTGGATATCGAACTGTAACACCGTAGCGCTCACGGCCTTCCACTGTGGTCGTTACCATCTCCCCGCCAAGTGCCACCGAGATCACTTCCAGCAGGTCACCGACAGCCAACCCATAGCGGGCGAGTTCAATGCGGTCGGGTTCGATATCGAGATAGTAACCACCAGTGGTGCGTTCTGCGAAAGCACTTTTGGTTCCCGGCACAGTTTTCACGACGGTCTCGATCTGCTTGGCAAGGTTTTCTATTTCGCCCAGATCCTTGCCGAACACCTTAATGCCGACCGGCGTGCGGATACCGGTGGCAAGCATATCGATCCTGTTCTTGATCGGCATGGTCCAGGCATTGCTGACTCCCGGCATCTGAAGCGCCTGGTCCAGTTCGGCAATCAACTTGTCGATGGTCATGCCGGGACGCCATTCGTTTTCCGGTTTCAGGTTGATGACCGTTTCGCTCATCTCCAGCGGCGCCGGGTCGGTGGCGGTGTTGGCGCGCCCGGCCTTGCCGAACACCGATGCCACTTCAGGGAAGCTCTTGATGATCTTGTCCTGGGTTTGCAGGATTTCCGCGGCCTTGGTGACGGAAACAGCCGGAAGCGTTACCGGCATGTAAAGCAACGTGCCTTCGTTCAACGTCGGCATGAATTCCGTTCCCAGTTTGAGCGCCGGATAAAGAGTAACCCCCAGCACCACGAGCGCCGCCGCGATGATTAACTTTTTCCACTGCATCACCCAGGCGATCACCGGCCGATAGCTCCAGATCATGAAACGGGTGAGCAGATTGCTCTCCTCGTGGGGAATGCGGCCACGAATCAGTAGCAGTATCAGAACCGGGACCAGCGTAACGGAAAGCAACGCAGCGCCGGTCATGGCGAAAGTCTTGGTATAGGCGAGCGGATGAAACATGCGTCCTTCCTGCGCTTCGAGGGCGAACACTGGCAGGAACGACACCGTGATAATCAGCAGACTGAAGAACAACGACGGGCCGATTTCTTTGCACGCTGCAAGGACAGCGTCCGTGCGTGATTCGCCGGGCGCGAGACGCTCCAGATGCTTGTGCGCGTTCTCGGTCATGACAATTGCCGCATCGGTCATCTCGGCGATCGCGAGCGCGATGCCAGCGAGACTCATGATGTTGGAATTCATGCCGAGGAATCGCATTGCAATGAAGGCGATCAGCACGCCGATCGGAAGCATGATGATCGCCACCAGCGCGCTCCGCACATGCATGAGGAAAATCATGCACACCAGTGCGATGATGACACCCTGCTCAATGAATGTTTCGCGCAGTGTTGCAATGGCACGGTGGATCAGTTCGGAGCGATTATAAACCGGCTGAATCGTAACGCCTTCCGGCAAACCGGATGCGATCTCGCCGATTTTTGCTTCGAGGTTGTGGATGACGTCGAGGGCGTTCTGGCCATGCCGCGCTATTGCTATGCCCGCGACGACTTCCCCTTCGCCGTTGAGTTCGGCAATGCCGCGGCGTTCGTCGGGAACCAGCTCGACGCGGGCAATGTCGCGCAGCAATACCGGCATGCCGACATGCGTCTTGACGACGAGTTTCTCCAAATCGTCAATACCGCGCAGATAACCCCTGCCACGCAACACGTATTCGGTCTCGGCCATCTCGATGGCGCGTCCGCCGACGTCGCGGTTGCTGGCGGCAATAACTGCGGACACCGTCTTGAGCGGTATGCCGTAGGCCTGCAAGCGTCGCGGATCCACGGTGACCTGGTAGGTTTTCACAAATCCGCCCACGCTGGCTACTTCCGCTACTCCCTTCGCCGCGATTAATTGATAACGCAGAAACCAATCCTGAATGGAACGCAATTCGTCGAGTGTGCGATTTTTGGCGGCTACCACATATTGGTAAACCCACCCTACGCCGGTTGCGTCCGGACCGAGCGAAGGCCTGACATTACTTGGCAGCCGATTCGCCACAAAACTGAGGTATTCCAACACCCGCGAGCGCGCCCAGTAGATATCGGTGCCATCCTCGAAGATGACGTACACAAACGATACGCCAAAATTGGAGAGGCCGCGCACTACCTTGGATTTCGGCACACTCAGCATGGCGGTGGTGAGCGGATAGGTGACCTGATCCTCGACCACCTGCGGCGCCTGCCCGGGATATTCTGTATAGATGATAACCTGGACGTCGGACAGATCCGGAATCGCGTCGACCGGCGTCTTCCATACCGAATAAAGGCCTCCAACCACGACAAAAAATGTTCCAAGTAGCACCAGGAAGACATGCCGTACCGACCATTCGATGATATTGTTGAGCATGTTAGTGCCCAACGTGATCTCTGGCGGCAGGGCTCGCTTCCGCTGGTTGGATACGAACGATGACGAATTCGCCGGCCGACTCTTCGATTATGTCGAATGCGATCTTCTGACCGGGTTTCAACGCCCGCAACGATGCTGGATCAAGAACCCGGAAATCCATAATCATCGCGGGCCACTCGAGACTGGCAATCGGGCCATGGGCAATCGTTACCGTCGAACGGGCCAAATCTATAGCATTAATACTACCCTCGCCGGGATGACCCGCAAGCGCGGGTGATGTGGCAGATGTGCCAGGCTTGATCTGCTTTTTTTCGCCCGGCTTGGAACCGTGGGCGCCGTGGCCGAAGCCGGCCAGTGCCGCCTGGAGGTTGCTTTCCGCGTCAATCAGAAAATTCGCTTTGATCACGACTACTTCGCCCGCCTTTAACCCTCCCAACACTTCAGTGTAGCCATCTGTGTGCATGCCGAGTTTTACCGTCCGCGGCTCGTACCGGCCCTCGCCAAGGTCAACAAGTACCAGCCGCCGTGTGCCGCTATCGAGCACCGCCGAATCAGGCACGGTAAGCGCTTTGGCTTTGCTGTGGGACGAAGCGAACTCCACTTTCGCATACATGGCAGGCTTGAGCAGCTCCTGGGCATTGGGCAGCTTGATACGCACTGTGGCAGTACGGGTCTCCGGGGTGACCGTGGGGTAGATGAAAGTTACCTCGCCATTGAATACCTTGTCCGGATACGCATTAACCCTGATCGTGGCCGTCTGGCCCTGATGCACCATTCCGAGGTCTTGTTCAAACACGTCTGCCAGTATCCACACGCTGGACAGATCGGCGATCTGGTACAGCACCTCTCCAGGCATGAAGCGCATTCCCTGGATAGAGGGCTTTTTCAAAACTACGCCGTCCGCTGCTGAACGAAACGTGACATATTGTCTGACCTTTCCTTCTCGCTGCAGACGCTGCAGTTCGGTCTTCGATATGTCCCAGTTGCGCAGCCTCTGCAAGGCGCTCTCGACCAGCCGCCGCATTTCGGCCCTGACATCCGGGCTGCCATCAGCGACCAACTGCACACCTTTTATGGCGATCAGATATTCCTGCTGCGCCGTGATCAATTCCGGGCTGTACACGTCCATCAGCGCATCGCCTTTTTTTACCCGCTGACCGGTGGTATCGACGTAAAGTCTCTGGATCCAGCCTTCGAACTTGGGCGTAACTGCATATAGCCGGCGCTCGTCCGCCTGTACTGTCGCTACCGCCCTGACGGTGCGAATGAGTTCACGCAGCGCGACGGCTTCGGTCCTCACTCCGAGCTTTTGTATCTTTTCAACACTGATCTTCACCACCGGATCGCCGGATATGGGTTCTTCAGTGTCGTAAACCGGGACGTAGTCCATACCCATCGGATCTTTCTTCGGCACCGGCGAGGTGTCAGACGGGACCATCGGGTTGCGGTAGTAGAGAATCTTGCCCTTGGACGTGACTGTCTTGGACGAGCTGGCCGCAGAGGTTACAGGTTTTGCATGACCCCACCAGTACCCGGCGGCAAGGGCGGCCGCGACCAGGGCGGCGACAACTATCAGTTT
>JAYUYQ010000180.1:0-4917 GCA_043752435.1 Betaproteobacteria bacterium | reverse complement strand
CCCGCCTGCATTTCAAACCCTATAGCACCGCCGTTATCCGTGCGATACAAGGCACTGCCGAGTTGTTGATACCGCGCCACCACATCTGCATGCGGATGGCCGAAGCGGTTGCGATAACCCACGGGAAAAATCACCGCGCGCGGCGCAACCGCACGCACGAACTCCGCCGACGATGAAGTTTTGCTGCCATGATGCGGCGCGATCAGCACATCGCTGCGTAATACTTCCAGCTCACCGGCCAGCAAGGCGCGTTCGCCGCGACGCTCAATGTCCGCGGGGATCAATACACTGCCTCCCGCTGTGGTGATTTTCAGCACGCAACTGCGGTCATTGGGTTTGGAAACATCCTCCGCCGCCTCCGGTGCCAGCATGTCAAAACGAACACCATCCCAGATCCATTGATGACCCGCGCGGCAGCGCTGCTCATAAGGCGCCAGCAACACCAGCGGATCAAGATCCGGCAAGGACGACAGCACTTCCGCCACCGGCAGCGCCTGTAGAACAGACAATGCGCCACCAGAATGGTCAAGATCATCATGGCTGATGATCATGCGGTCGAGGCGTTTGATGCCCGCGGCACGCAGGTAGGGCACGATGACGCGGTTGCCACTGTCGGCGGAGGGTCCGAAGGCCGGGCCGGTGTCGAACAGCAGCGCGTGATTTTTTGTTTGCGCGACAACCGCCAGACCCTGCCCGACATCCAGTACGGTCAGCCGTAACACGCCTTCAGCCGGCGGCGCGGGTACAATCAGCAACATCGGTAGAAATGCGAAGGCACCAATCCACCGCGCCGGAAAACCCCGCGGCAACAACAGCCACACTGCACCGGCCATTGCAACAATGACAGTCCACGCCGGCGGCGCATGTTGCTCCCAGGCCGCATCGGGCAAGGCACTCAGCCATTGCAGTGCTTCCGCGCACCACGCCATGAGCCATTGCGCGAAATGCAGGATCGCATCGACTGGAATCACCAGCCCCGTGAGCGCCAGCGGCACCACCACCAGGCTGACTAGTGGAATCGCCAGCGCATTGGCAATCGGTGACACCAGCGACACCTGCTGGAACATCGCCAGCAGGGCCGGCACCAGCGCCAGTGTCACAGCCCATTGCACACGCGCCCAGGTGACGATCCAGTGCGGCTGGCGCAAGCGGTTCACGGAGACCAGCATGATGATCGCCACCGCGCCGAAGGACAGCCAGAAGCCGGGCGCGAGCACCGCCCAGGGATCGATGATCAATACCACCAGCAATGCCGTGGCCAGTACCGGCCCCGCAGCGGTTGCGCGTCCGGTCCACAACGCAATCGCCACCACGGCGAGCATGAACACCGTGCGTTGCGCCGGCACTGCGAATCCCGCAAGCAACGCATAGCCCAGCGCTGCCAGCAGACCTGCGACAGCAGCGGCCTTGACCGCGGGCAATGCCAGTGTCAGCCGCGCACTGCGCCGCCACGCAAAGTTCATCAGTGCAAACACCAAGCCGGACAGCATCGTCACATGAAGACCGGAGATCGACATCAAATGATTCACACCCGTGCGCGTAAACACCTGCCACTGCTCCGGCGGGATCGCGCGCTGGTCACCCATTGCCAGCGCGGCGATCACCCCCGCCGCTGGCGCATCACCGAGCACGGCCTGAATGCGGCTGCGCATGCGTTCGCGCACAACTTCCACCCAGTAAGCGGGCTCATGCACCATCGCCTGCAAACGCCGGGCACCACTTTTCGGCCGCACATAACCGGTGGCACGGATGCCGCGCTCCAGCAACCAAGCCTCGTAATCAAAACCGTGGGGATTAGCGAGGCCATGCGGCCGTTTCAGGCGCACCGTCAGTTGCCAGCGTTCGCCGGGATGAATATCCGGCAGCGTACCGGGAATTTCGCCGCGCGCAACGCTGCCCCACCACGACAGCACGATGCGTTGCGGCACCCGCGCATCCGGCGTCAGCACCTGTTCGACATTGAACTCGAAACGCAGGCTGCGTTCATACGATTGGGGCAGACTCGACACTACGCCGGTGATCGTGATGTCGCGGCCCTCCCATTCCGCTGGCAGCGCATCGGCCAGTCGCCACTGTGCACAGGCCGCAGCCCAGATGAAACCCGCAGCCGCACAGCACGACAGGATCAGCAGCCATCGCAACATACGCCGCAGCGGTTGTTCGCCACGCAGCAACAGAATCAGCAAAACCCCGGTGAATAAACCAAAAAGCAGCGCGGCGGGCCAAGTCAGGGCCGGCAACGCCGCCTGTTGTTGCAGCCACCAGATACCGGCGGCGAAGGCAATAATGGGGATGACCACGATGCACATACAACGCGGCACCGCCTGTACCGCTGACGCCGGATAGCGACAAGCCTGCCCCTGATAGCGCCCGGGCTAGAGTAGCGCAACGAACAGACGCCCTCGGCAATTATTGCGATAATCCGTCGCCAAATTACAGTTCTGAATCACAGCCCCGAATCTCAGCCCCAGCGATAGCCCCAAACCAAGTGAACCCCGATTAAAGCGAACAGAATCAACAATGGCTAATGCATTATGGTTTCTGCTGGTGGGTGGCCTGTTACTGGCCAGGGGCCTGACCTCCCCGATACTCAAGCATCTACCGGTCACGCCGGCCATTATTTATCTGGCGGTGGGACTGCTGGTCGGACCTTCGGTGCTCAATGCATTTCACTTCAATCCGCTCAAGCAATCAGCGCTGCTGGAAATGCTGACCGAAGTCGCTCTGCTGATTTCGCTGTTTTCCGCAGGCATCAAAATGCCAGTACCGGTAAGCTTTGCCCGCTGGCGAACACCGATATTGCTGGCGACTGTATCCATGGCGGTCACTGTCGGCATGGTCGCCGCCTTCGCTTATTATTTGCTCGGTCTGCCACTGGGTGCCGGCATCCTGCTGGGCGCGATCCTGGCGCCTACCGATCCGGTGTTGGCAACCGATGTCCAGATCCGTCATCCCGGTGACCGTGACCAGCTCCGTTTCACCCTGACCTGCGAGGCGGGCATGAATGACGGCAGCGCATTTCCGTTTGTGATGCTGGGTTTAGGATTGCTCGGACTGCATGAACTGGGTGAATTCGGCTGGCGTTGGGCACTGGTCGACGTGCTATGGGCCACTGCGGCGGGAATCGCCATCGGAGTGATTTCCGGCGCCGCGCTGGCCCGCTTTGGATGGAAGCTCCGCGGCGACTCATCCGAGTACAAGCTCATGGATGACTTCCTCGGACTCGGGCTGATCGGCGTGGTATACGGCTTGAGTCTGCTGGTCCATGCGTGGGGATTTCTGGCGGTATTCTTCGCGGCCGTCGCACTGCGTCAGACCGAAGTTAAACTCGCCGGCACAGGCTTGGATTACCCGGAACGGCCCAATATCGAACAGTCCGGCGGCATCGAACAGGCGGCATTAAACGCAAGACCTGACGACGAGCCAGTGCCGTCCGTCAGCAAAGGGGCGCTGGTATTCAAGGAACATCTGGAGAGACTTTCGGAGATGATTCTCATCCTGCTGATCGGCGGCATGATGTTTCTTGATTCCTGGAGCTGGCGGGCAGCGGGTCTTGCACTGTTTTTGTTTATGGTGGCGCGTCCCGTCAGTGTCCTCGCCAGCCTGCTCGGCACCCGTACTTCGTGGCCGATGCGCGGTATGGTTGGGTGGTTCGGGGTACGAGGCATAGGATCACTGTATTACCTGATGTACGCCATACAACACGGTCTCCCCGAAAATCTGGCCCTGGAGCTTATCCAACTGACGCTGATTGTAGTAACGCTGTCCATTCTCGCCCACGGAATCAGCGTCAAGCCGATGATGGGTCGCTTTTGGCGCCATCGTAAACATTTGCCCACACCCTAAGTGACGTCGGAATTTTATGGGTGACCAACAACGTTCCATGACACAGCACCGCCCGCATCGCTGATTGCAACCGCAACAATCCGCATCAAGAACACCTGCACATGCCCCGCAAATATTTCCGTAAATACCTGCCCACCCACCAATCGATTACCGGCAATCGCTGGATCGCGTGGTGCGGGCCGTGGCTCAAGCATCACAACCTGTGGCACCTGCACCGGCGCTCGGTCGCCGGCGGTGTGGCTATCGGGTTGTTTGCAGGGCTGATCCCCGGGCCGCTGCAGATCCTCACCGCCGTGCTGCTGTCGATTCTGTTCCGGGTCAACCTGCCGGTGGCGGCTCTGATGACGCTGTACACCAATCCGCTGACCATCGTACCGCTGTATTACGTGGCTTATCGTCTCGGCTCGCTGGTTACTTTCCAGGATGCCGCCGATCACCTGCCGGCGACCTTCAGCATGACCGGCCACACCGTCACCAGCTGGATACCGGCCATGTTCGACTGGATGCTGTCGCTGGGCAAACCGCTGGCGGTGGGCCTGCCCTTGCTGGCGCTCATCCTTGCGGCCATCGGCTATGTCGTGATTGACGGTGCATGGCGCCTGCAGGTGCGTTTGGCGTGGCACCGCCGCAAACAGCACCGCGGGCCAGGAAAATAATGAACGCAGAGGCTTCCTTAAAAACACCTGCCTATTGGGCCCGCGCCAAACGTCAGCTCAGTGCAGCCGATCCCGTACTTGGCGCATTGATACTGCGCTACAGGGGGCTGACCCTGGCCAGCCGCGGCGACGCTTTCCAGACTCTGGCGCGCTCCATCGTCGGCCAGCAGATTTCAGTGAGGGCCGCGCAAAGCGTGTGGGAGCGTTTCGCCACTGCCGTCGGCGACATGCAACCCGGGCGCGTATTGAACCTGTCTGCAGACCAAATGCGTAGCTGCGGCCTGTCCGGACAGAAAGTGAAATACCTCAGCGACCTGTCCGGGCGTTTTGCCGATGGCACGATCGACGTCGCACGCTGGCACGCCATGGACGACGAAACGCTGATGACCGATCTGACGCAGGTCAAAGGCATCGG
>JAYUYQ010000179.1:0-4942 GCA_043752435.1 Betaproteobacteria bacterium | reverse complement strand
CGCGGCAAACAGCGCAAAACCGATGAACGACAGGTTGAGCAGCACCGGCGTGAACGCCGGCACCGCAAACCGGCTCCAGGTATTGAGGATGCCGCCGGCGCAAGCCGTCAGTGCAATGAACAGGATGTACGGAAACACGATGCGCAGCAGATCGACAGTCAGCGCAAATTTTTCCGGCGTCGCCTTGAATCCCGGCGCACTGACAGTAACGATCAACGGCGCGGCCACCATGCCGACTGCCGTAACCAGTACCAGCGCCACAGTCAGCACCGCGGCCACATGATCAATCAACGCGCGCGTTTCGGCTGTGCCGCGGCGATTCTTGTATTCGGCGAGAATCGGCACAAAGGCCTGCGAGAACGCGCCTTCGGCAAACAGCCGCCGCAGCAGATTGGGTATCTTGAACGCGACGATGAAGGCGTCGGTCATCAACCCGGCCCCGAATACCCGGGCAATCACTGCATCGCGCACGAAACCCAGTATGCGGGACAGCAGCGTCATGCTGCTGACCGTCGCTAAGGCTTTGAGTAGATTCATTTTTCCTGGATTTAGACGGTGGTGGGGCCGTCGTCGTCGGACTTGCGGAAAGAGCGGGATATCTTTATCATTGCGCCCTTTCCGAATCACCCTCGAATTGTTCTTTTACTGAACGAAATCCGGAGTTTACATGGCCAATACTGCTTCAGCCAAAAAAGCCGCCCGTCAGGCCGTCAAACGCCGCGCCAGCAACATGGCACAACGTTCCGCACTGCGCACCGCAATGAAAGATGTGCGCAAAGCCATTGCCGCCGGTGACAAAACCGCCGCTCGCGCCGTGTTCCTGCAATCGGTCAGCAAGATCGATTCGATCGCTGACAAAGAAATCATGCACAAGAATACGGCAGCCCGCCACAAGAGCCGCCTGAACGCCGCCGTCAAGGCGATGGCCTAAGCAAAGCCGAAACCGGCTTCGGCCGGTGCAAGGAAGCTTTGGTTCAGGTCCCCTTGGCGCCCGGAGGGCGCAACGCATCACGCAGCGCCGCCTCCGCCGCCAGATCTTCCGGGCGCTTCGCCTTGCGCCCCGGCCGCAGTTTCAGCTGGTTGTCCCGCGCGAACTGCAGCAGAAATGCAAACGCCGGCGGATCGCGATTCTCCAGCACACGATCGACCGCCACGCAGCGCACGCCGCCGGCCATGATTGGCTTCAGAAACGGCGAATAAGCCAGATAACCCTCTGCACTGAATACGGACAGCATGCCGCTCAATCGCTCCGCCCAGTCGCTGGGCCGGAAGGTTTCTCCGGTTTCGGTAATTCCTTGTATGACTATTTCTGGTGCGCCGTCGAACATGTTTTATCCCTGAATTTTGCTGCGCGAAAAGTCTAGCAGAAGGTCATTGATTTCGCTCTGTAATTCGGCGGAAATTTCACTTGCCAAGCAAAACCGGCTTGGATAAGAATAGTCGCTCCGGCGGCGTCAGGCCGCCGTTTGTTTTTGTGCCGCAGTTTTGCAGAGAACTATTGTAGATAGAGAAGGATGGATCATGTCCCATGTGATGAACACCTATGGCCGGCTGCCGGTCACCTTTGAGCGCGGCGAAGGCGTCTGGCTCTGGGATACCGAGGGCAAGCGCTACCTTGATGCGCTTGCCGGCGTCGCGGTATGCGGCTTGGGCCATTGCCATCCGCGCTATACCGCCGCGCTGCAGGCGCAAGCCGGCAAGCTGGTGCATACCTCCAACATCTACGGCATCGCCCTGCAGGAACAGCTGGCCAACCGACTTGCTGCGCTGTCCGGCATGGATAACGCTTTTTTCTGCAACTCCGGCTGCGAAGCCAATGAAGCCGCAATCAAGCTGGCGCGGCTCTACGGCCACCAGAAAGGCATCGAAGCCCCCGCGATCGTTGTCCTGGAGCACGCCTTCCACGGCCGCACCATCGCAACACTGTCCGCCACCGGGAGCCGCAAGGTGCAGGCCGGATTCGAACCGCTGGTCGCCGGTTTCGTGCGCGTGCCTTTTGACGATCTCGAAGCCGTGCGCCGGGTTGCCGAGAACAACCGCAACGTCGTCGCCGTGCTGGTGGAGTTGATCCAGGGCGAAGGCGGCGTCAATGTCTGCCACGACGATTACCTGCGCGGCCTGCGCGAAATCTGCGATGCCAACGGCTGGCTGCTGATGCTCGATGAAGTGCAGAGCGGCATCGGCCGCACCGGCAAATGGTTCGCGTTCCAGCATTCCGGCGTCAAACCCGACGTGATGTCGCTGGCCAAAGGCCTCGGCAACGGCGTGCCCATCGGCGCCTGCCTCGCTGCCGGCGCCGCAGCCAAACTGTTCAAACCCGGCCATCACGGCTCGACCTTCGGCGGCAATCCGCTGGTCTGCGCCGCGGCGCTGTCGACGCTCGCCATCATCGAGGAAGACGGCCTGATGAATAACGCTGAAATCATCGGTGACTACATCCGCGCGCAATTGAGCGAAAAACTCTCCGGACTGTCCGGTGTGCGCGACATCCGCGGCAAAGGGATGATGATCGGCATCGAACTCGACAAGCCGTGCAAGGACATTGTCGAAATCGCGCTGCACGCCGGCCTGCTGATCAATGTCACGGCAGACAACGTGATCCGGCTGCTGCCGCCGCTGATTTACACACAGGAAAACGCACAGTATCTGGTTGACCACCTCACCCCGCTGATCAAGGACGAGCTCGCGAAGCAGGCTGCGCCGCAATCGGCCGCCGCCTGAACGCAGCGCAGCTGATTTTACCCAGCTGAGCACGCGCACGGAACATCATGCAACTCCGCCATTACCTTCAGTTCAGGGATTTCAGCGCCGCTGAATACGCGCATCTTTTCTCACGCGCGCTGTGGATCAAGGAGAGGTTCAAGCGTTATGCGCCGTATCTGCCGCTGCATGACCGCACACTGGCGATGATTTTTGAGAAAAACTCGACACGCACCCGCGTCTCATTCGAAGCCGGCATGCTGCAAATGGGCGGCACGGTGATCAACCTGACGTCGAGCCAGACCCAGCTAAGCCGCGGCGAACCGATCGAGGACGTCGCGCGGGTGATCACGCGCATGGTCGATGTGGTGATGATCCGCACCTTCGAACAGGACATCATCAACCGCTTCGCCTCGCACTCGCGGGTGCCGGTGATCAACGGGCTGACCAACGAATATCACCCCTGCCAGATCCTCGCCGACATTTTTACCTTCATCGAACATCGCGGCTCGATCCGCGGCAAAACCGTGGCCTGGATCGGCGACTCCAACAACGTCTGCAACACCTGGCTGCAGGCGGCGGAAGTGCTCGACTTCAATGTTCATGTATCAACGCCGCCCGGATATGAAGTCGAGCCCGAACGCGCCGGACTCTATGGCACCGACCATTACGAGGAGTTCAAGAATCCGATGGATGCGGTGCGCGACGCCGACCTGGTCACCACCGACGTCTGGACCAGCATGGGCTTCGAAGCCGAAAACGAAGAACGCAAACGCGATTTCGAGGACTGGTGCGTCGATGCTGACATGATGAGCGTCGCCAGAAAAGACGCGCTGTTCATGCATTGCCTGCCCGCGCACCGCGGCGAAGAAGTCACCGCCGAGGTCATCGACGGCCCGCAAAGCGTGGTGTGGGATGAAGCGGAGAATCGTCTGCATGCGCAGAAAGCGCTGATGGAATACCTGCTGCTCGGCAAGGTCGACAACACCTGAATGTTCAACCGCAGTTTGAATCTTCCCTAAAATCATGAAAAAGATCAATAAAATCAATAAGGTAGTGCTTGCCTACTCGGGCGGCCTCGACACCTCCGTCATCCTCAAATGGCTGCAGGACGTCTACGGCTGCGAAGTCATCACCTTCACCGCCGACATCGGCCAGGGCGAAGAAGTCTCTCCGGCACGCAAAAAAGCGCAGCTGATGGGCGTCAAACAGATTTTTATCGAAGACCTGCGCGAAGAATTCGTCCGCGACTTTGTGTTTCCGATGTTCCGCGCCAACGCGGTGTATGAAGGCGAATACCTGCTCGGCACTTCCATCGCGCGGCCGTTGATCGCCAAACGCATGATCGAAATCGCGCGCAAGACAGGCGCCGACGCGGTGTCACACGGGGCGACCGGCAAGGGCAACGACCAGGTACGTTTCGAACTCGGCGCCTACGCGCTGATGCCTAATGTCAAAATCATTGCGCCGTGGCGCGAATGGGATCTGCTGTCGCGGGAAAAACTGCTGGCCTATGCCGCCAAGCATGGCATCCCCGTCGACTACAAAAAACGCAAAGGCGGTGCCCCGTATTCGATGGATGCCAATCTGCTGCACATTTCATACGAAGGCGGCATTCTCGAAGACCCGTCGTTCGAACCGGAAGATTCGATGTGGCGCATTACCGTGTCACCGGAAAAAGCCCCGAACAAACCGGAATACGTGGAATTGACATACGCCCGCGGCGACATTGTCGCCATCAACGGCAAGAAAATGTCCGCGGCAGAAGTGCTGACCAAACTCAATCAGCTCGGCGGCAAACACGGCATCGGCCGCCTGGACCTGGTCGAGAACCGTTATGTCGGCATGAAATCGCGCGGCTGTTACGAAACCCCCGGCGGCACCATCATGCTGCGTGCCCACCGCGCCATGGAATCGATCACCATGGACCGCGAAGTACTGGCGTTGAAAGACGACCTGATGCCGCGCTATGCGCGGCTGATCTATAACGGCTACTGGTTCAGCCCGGAACGCCTGCTGCTGCAGCAATTGATCGACGCATCGCAAAAACCGGTCAACGGCAGCGTACGCGTCAAACTCTACAAGGGCACCGTGACCACCGTCGGCCGCGCGTCCAAAACCGATTCGCTGTTCGATCCGGCGATCTCGACCTTCGAGGACGACAAGGGCGCCTACGATCAGGCCGATGCCGGCGGCTTCATCAAGCTCAATGCGCTGCGGCTGCGCATCGCCGCCAACCTGC
>JAYUYQ010000178.1:0-4946 GCA_043752435.1 Betaproteobacteria bacterium | reverse complement strand
CGATCGACGCCGCGGTGGCGCGCTGCCGTGCCCCGCTGACGCGCAAGGGTGGTGACATCAATGCCATACGCGAAGAACTTTATAACGTGATGTGGGATGACGTCGGGATTGTCCGCGATGCCAATTCGCTGAACCGCGCGTCAGGATTGCTTGATGAACTCGATGCCCGGCTGGATGCAACTGGCGTAGACGGTTCCACGCTGGCCTTCAACCTGACCTGGCACGACTGGATGAATCTGAAGAATCTGGTGCTGGTGTCGAAGTCGATTCGCTTTGCCGCGATGGCGCGTGAAGATTCGCGCGGCTCGCATTTCCGTGCCGACTTCCCCGAAGTGCGCGATCTGGAGAATTCGCGCTACACCTGCGTCAGCTGGCAGGGCGGGCGCTTTGCCAGCGAAACCCGGCCGGTGCACTTCACCCGGGTCAAACCCGGTCAGTCCCTGCTTACAGCGGCAGCTTGACCGCAGCCCGGACACCGGGCGAGACTCGCCGTTCCAAGAAGCTGGCCCTATAAAAAAGGAGGAGTCATGTCCCGTTCTGCTGCGTTTATTGCTGCGTTGGCTGCTGTGCTGGCCGCGGTTCCCGTTGCTGCCCAGGAATTCCCCACCCGTGCCATCCGCATGGTGCTGCCGTTCCCGGCCGGCGGCGGCAGCGATCTGGTGGCGCGCATCATTGCGCAGAAATATTCGCAGCAGCTCGGCCAGCAGGTGATCGTCGACAACCGCGCGGGGGCCAGCGGCAATATCGCGGCCGACATCGCGGCCAAGGCACCTGCTGACGGCTACACGGTGTTTTTTGCCAATTCTTCGATTTCGATCAGCCCGGCGATTTATAAAAAACTGTCCTTTGATCCGGTGAAGGACTTCTCGGCGATATCGATGGCCTCCTCGTACCCATTTGTGCTGGTGGCGCATCCGGCGCTGCCGGTGAAAAGCGTCAAGGATCTGGTGACGCTGGCCCGTGGCAAACCAAATTCGCTGGATTATTCATCCGCCGGCACCGGCACCATGTCGCATATGGCGATGGAAATGCTGCGCGTCAAAACCGGCACACGTATCACCCATCTGCCGTACAAGGGTGCTGCGCCGGCAACGGTCGCGCTGCTCACCGGCGAATCGCAGGTCGCGTTTGTGGTGATGCCGGTGGCTGCACCGCATATCGCCAGCAATCGCCTGCGCGGGCTGGGTGTGGCCGACAAGCTGCGTTCTTCCGTCGCGCCGAACGTGCCAACCATGGAGGAGTCTGGCGTCCCGGGGCACGTGGCTGTACAGTGGAACGGCCTGCTGGTGCCGTCGAAAACCCCGCAGGCGGTGCAGGACAAGCTGTATCGTGAGTGGGTGGCTGCGGTGAAGGCGCCTGAAGTCGTGCAGCGCATCCGTGCCGAAGGTGCCGAACCCAGCGGCAACACGCCGGCGGAATTCACGGCTTTTTTCAGGGCTGAAGCTGCGAAGTGGGCGGATGTGGCGAAACAATCCGGTACCACCGTCGACTGACACACGGGTTGCATTGCAATGCCCAACCTTGCGCTGGATGAACTCACCGACCTCGCCACGCGTGCGCTGAAACGCGCCGGCGCCGCCAAGGCCATGGCGACCGCCACCGCGCAGGCGCTGGTGGCGGCCGAAGCCGAAGGCCTGCCGGGCCACGGCCTGTCGCGTGTCGCGCTCTACGCGCAACACCTGCGCGAGGGGCGCGCTGATGGCAAGGCCAAGCCGAAAATCATCCGCAAAACCGGCGCTACTTGCCTGATCGACGCCGGTGGCGGACTGGCATTTCCGGCGGCGGCACTGGCGGTGAAGGAAGCGGTCAAACGCGCGCAGCGTTACGGCATCGCCTTTGCCGGCGTGACCAACAGTCATCATTTCGGCGCCGCGGCCTATCATCTTGCACCGATTGCCGCGGCGGGCATGGCGGGCATCGCACTGACGAATTCACCCGCGGCGATTAACGCTTGGGGCGGAAAAAAAGCGTTTTTTGGCACCAATCCGATTGCAGCGATTTTCCCGCGCAAACATACCGCGTCCATCGTCGTCGATCTGTCGCTGACCGAAGTCACCCGCGGCAAGATCATGCTGATGGCCAAGGAAGGCAAGTCGATCCCGCTGGGCTGGGCCGTTGACCGAGACGGCAATCCAACCACCAGTGCACAGGCCGCGCTGACCGGCAGCCTGACGGCGATTGGCGGCGTCAAAGGTACTGCACTGGCGCTGATGGTAGAAGCGTTGTGCGTCGCGTTGACCGGCGCGGCGCTGAGTCACGAAAACGATTCGTACTTCGAGCCTGGCAACAAACCGCGCATCGGTCATGCCATCATCGCCATCAATCCGCACGCGCTGGCCGGCGCCGATGCTTATTTCGCGCGCATCGAAGACATGGTCAGTCACTTGCTCGTCGATGAAGGTGTGCGACTGCCTGGCGCGCGACGGCAACAGGCCACTGCGCGCGCGCAGGCAGAAGGTATTGCGATTGCAGAGAGTCTGCATCAGGAATTGCGGAAACTGGCAGGGCGCGCGCGCAAAACTTGATTGCACTAACAGCTGCCGGCGTGGTATCATCGTAAGTAATTGTTTTTAAACACTATTTAAGCTTATTTCTCCGCTTACCCCATCCGCTTACCCATTGAATTCCGCCGTCGATCCGCGCCCGCTGCAACTCCTTACCACCGTATTCGGCCATCCTGCATTTCGCGGCGCGCAAGCCGACATCGTGGCCCATGTTTCCGGTGGCGGTGATGCGCTGGTGCTGATGCCCACGGGTGGCGGCAAATCACTGTGTTATCAGTTGCCCGCCCTGATGCGCGAGGGTACGGCTCTGGTGGTGTCGCCACTGATTGCGCTGATGCAGGACCAGGTCGCGGCGCTGACCCAGCTCGGTGTGCGCGCGGCCTTCCTCAATTCCACGCTCGACGGCCGCGAAGTCAACGCCTGCGAAAAATCCCTGCGCAATGGCGAGCTCGATTTGCTCTATGTGGCACCGGAGCGGCTGGTGATGCCGCGCATGCTGGAATGTCTGGCCGAATCGAAGATTGCGCTGTTTGCGATTGACGAAGCCCATTGCGTGTCGCAATGGGGCCATGATTTCCGTCCGGAATATCTGCAATTGTCGGTGCTGCATGAACGTTTTCCCAATGTGCCGCGCATCGCACTGACAGCAACTGCCGATCCGCAGACCCGCGTTGAAATCATCCGCCGCCTCGCACTCGACGACGCGCGGGTGTTCATTTCGAGTTTCGACCGGCCCAATATCCGTTACACCATCATCGACAAGCAGGAAGCGCGCGCGCAGCTGCTGCGTTTCATCCGCGAAGACCACGACGGCGAGGCCGGCATCGTGTATTGCCTGTCGCGCAAAAAAGTCGATGAAACGGCAGGGTGGCTGGCCTCTCACGGCGTGCGTGCGATTCCCTATCACGCCGGCATGGACAGCACGTCACGCGCCGCGAACCAGGCGCGGTTCCAGCGTGAGGAAGGCATTGTCGTCGTTGCCACCATCGCCTTCGGCATGGGCATTGACAAACCCGATGTGCGGTTTGTCGCTCATATGGATCTGCCGAAAAGCATCGAAGGTTATTACCAGGAGACCGGCCGCGCCGGACGTGACGGCGCGCCGGCCGATGCCTGGATGACCTACGGTCTGGGCGATGTGGTGCAGCAGCGGCGCATGATCGACCAGTCGGAAGGCAGCGAAGAGTATCGCCGCGTATCGGTGGCTAAACTGGAAGCCTTGCTCGGTCTTTGCGAAACCGCGGGTTGCCGTCGCGTGCGCCTGCTCGATTATTTCGGTGAAGCCGGCGCGCCCTGCGGCAATTGCGACAACTGCCTCGAGCCGCCGCAGACCTGGGATGCCACGGAGGCCGCGCGCAAGGCGCTGTCGTGCATTTACCGCACCGGCCAGCGCTTCGGCGCGGTGCATCTGATCGATGTGCTGCGCGGGCGCATCACCGACCGCACCACGCAATGGGGCCATGACAAACTCAATGTATTCGGCATCGGCGCCGACCTCGACGAGCCGGCCTGGCGCAACGTGTTCCGCCAGCTGGTGGCGCTGGGTTACGCGCGGCCCGATCATGATGCCTATGGCGCGCTGTGCCTGACGGAAACCAGCCGCCCGGTGTTAAAGGGAGAGCAGGCGGTTTACATGCGCAGTGTGCTGCCGCGCAAGGCCAAGGCGGCAAAATTGCGGCGCGGTGCGGCGGGTGTCGTATTGCCTGCGGCCGATGCCGGCTTGCTCGAGCAACTGAAATCCTGGCGCATGGAACAGGCGCGGGTGCAGGGTGTGCCGGCCTTTGTCATCTTTCACGACCGCACGCTGGCGGAAATCGCCGCGGCGCGGCCCGTCGATCTAAATGCGTTGGGCGAAATCAGCGGCATCGGCGTCAAAAAACTCGAACGTTACGGCGAGTCGCTGCTGGCATTGGTTCGGGCTTGAAGTCGCAACGGCCGGTGTGATGCGCCGCATCAGAGCCGCTGGCGCGTGAAAGTGGCATTCCGCTGCGCGGCGCGGTAACGTAGCCGCCGCTGCATTATTGAAAATTGCATAATTAATGACAAAACATGCCTCTGGCGAGACTGTCATATTTTTGGAAAAAATCAATAAACCATTTGCGTCATCCTCAGGAGGAGTCATGAGAATTACCGCCGTCTGCTGCACGTTCCTTGCTGTTGTCAGTCTGCTCGCCACTGCGCCCGTGCTGGCGCAGAATGTGAAAATAACGCCGATCGGTTCTCATCCTGGAGAACTTTGCGCGAATGATCGCGCCATCATTTTCGAGGACCCGACCGGTGTGCGTTTTCTCTACGACCCGGCGCACAACGTCACCGGCGGTGACGATCCGCGACTGGGTACGATCCATATGGTACTGCTCACCCACATGCACGGTGATCACGTCGGCGACCTTAAGCTTAAGGCGCCGGGTGAAGGGACTTGCGCGAACTCGGCAAGGATTC
>JAYUYQ010000177.1:0-4988 GCA_043752435.1 Betaproteobacteria bacterium | reverse complement strand
GCTTCGCGGTGGCTTTTATCGGATTCCGGATCGCATATACGCTGGCTTACCTCTACGACAAACCGACACTGCGTTCGCTGGTCTGGGCGGGCGGGCTGCTGTGCGTGATTGGTCTGTTCGTGCTTGCGGCCTGAACGCAGGCCTAGAGCATCGGGTTAAAGTACTTTCCCCGGATTCAGCAGGCCCTGCGGATCCAGCGCGCGTTTAACGGTGCGCATCAGATCCATTTCGACGGCGCTTTTGTAATGCGCCAGCTCGGCTACTTTCGACAACCCAATGCCATGCTCGGCGCTGAAGCTGCCACCGTATTGCTGGACGATGTCATACACCGTGGCCGTGACGTCATGCGCATCGCGCGCCGCGGCATCAGTGCGGAGGCGTGACGGTATATAGGCGTTGTAATGCAGGTTGCCGTCGCCGAGATGGCCGAAGCAGATCAGCCGTACATCGGGAAACCGTTTTTCGAGCGCGGTCTGTGCCTCGCGGATGAATTCGGGAATACGACCGACAGCCACCGCGATGTCGTGCCGGTAAACCATCACCGGTTCCTGCCGCGCGCCTTCCGGAATCGACTCGCGCATATGCCACAGCGCCTGGGCCTGGGTCCTGTTTTCAGCAATCACAGCATCGACCACCAGATCTTCCGTCAGCGCGGCTTCAAGCGCGCGTTCAAGATCGGCGCGCAGCGTCTGTTCATCGCCGGCGTCGGCGAGTTCGGTCAGCACGTACCAGGGCGAGGGCGCTGCCATCGGATCACGCGTGCCTGGTACATGCCGCCAGACGAGCTCAAGGCTGTGCCGCGAAATCAGCTCGAAAGCGGTGATGCGGTCATTACAATGACGGCGCATCAGCGCCAGCAGTTGCAGCGCGGCTTCCGGGTCGCGCACGGCCATCCACGCTGTTGCATTGGCGGCGGGGCGAGGGAACAGTTTCAGCGTCGCCGCGGTGATCACGCCCAATGTGCCCTCGGCGCCGATGAACAAATGCTTCAGGTCATATCCGGTGTTGTCCTTGCGGAGACCACGCAGACCGTTCCAGATGCGGCCATCGGGCAGCACCACTTCCAGTCCCAGCACCAGGTCGCGGGTATTGCCATAGCGCAGTACATTGACGCCGCCGGCGTTGGTCGACAGGTTGCCGCCGATCTGGCAACTGCCTTCGGCACCTAGGCTTAAGGGGAATAATCGTCCTGCATCGGCCGCGGCCTGCTGGATGTTGGCCAGCACACAGCCCGCTTGCGCAGTCAGTGTGTTGTTCATCGGATCGACGTCGATGATTTTGTTCATGCGTGAAAGCGCCAGCACGATTTCACCGCCGCCAACATTGGGCACCGATGCACCGCACATGCCGGTGTTGCCGCCCTGCGGCACCAGCGGCGTGCCGGTCTCAGCGCAGATTTTCATCATAGCAGCGACTTCAGCGGTATTGGCCGGACGTACTACGGCCGCAGCTTTACCACGGTAGACGCCGCGCCAGTCGACCACGTACGGTTCAAGGTCCGCGGCTGCGGTCAGGATGCCCTGCGCACCGACGACCTGGCGAATTTTTTCGATGACGCCGGCGGGGGCTGTGGAAGTGCTGCGATCGTTCATCTGTGGTCCTGAATCAAATAATCAAAAGATCAACTGATTGTAAGGGTAATAAGGGCGCGCTTATTGTTCGGCAGTGATGCCCGCCGCCTGCGCGGTGCTGCGATTCTGCTCGATTTCGCGCTTGAGGAATGCGGCGAGTTCCTGTGCGCCGCCGGCGCCCGGCGTTGCGCCCTGTGCGTCCAGCCGTTTACGGTAGTTGTCGGATTGCACCACCTGCCGCACATCGCTGTCGAGACGGGCGAGCACCGCAGACGGGGTGCGCGCCGGCGCCATCAAGGCATAGAACTGCGAGACCTCCAGTCCCGGTAAGCCGGCTTCAGCTGCAGTTGGTACATTCGGCAGATGCGGCGAGCGTTCTCGCGCAGCCATCGCCAGCGCGCGCAGCCGGCCACCCTGTACGTGGCCCTTGGCCGAAATCATGTTGACCACCATCGACTGCACTTCGTTGCCAAGCATACCGGTCACCGCGAGGCCACCAGCCTTGTAGGGCACATGCAGCATGTCGACCCCGGCGAGCTGGGTAAAACGCGCGGCGGCCAGATGCGAGCTGCCGGCGGTGCCACCGGAACCGTAACGGTATTTACCCGGATTGGCTTTGAGCAAAGCGATCCAGTCCTTCAGCGTGTTCGCCGGTACCGAAGGATGGATGACGACCACGTTCTCCAGTGCGGCCACGCGCATGATCGGTGCGAAATCGCGAAACAGGTCATAGGGGGTTTTGCGGCCCACCGCCGGCAATATGGTGTGGTTGTCGCCGAGCATGCCCAGCGTGTAACCGTCGGGGGTGGCTTTGGCCACAAGATCAGCGCCAATGATGCCGCTGGCGCCGGGCCGGTTCTCGACGATGATCGACTGCTTCAGGCGGTCAGTGAGGCCTTCGCCCAGCATACGGGTGACGGTGTCGTAAGACGCGCCGGCAGGATAGGGCACGACAATGCGTATGGGGCGCTGTGGATAGGGCAGGGCTAGGGCAGCAGCACTGGCGAACAGCAGGGCCAGTGAAATTATTTTAATAAAAACAATCACTTGCAAAACTCCTCCGCCCTATGGTGGGCTTGTGCCTGATTGTTGATGACTGTCGCGGGCGCGTCAACAGCAAAGTGACCCACTTGCTGCGAGTCATCACCCATGGCCGTTGCAGGCTGTTCAAGAGGACACATAAAACGTGCGGCGAAAAAACGTATGAAGTGCCATCAAAAAAAACCGGGACTGACAGGGGTAGTGTGGTAGTCAGCTTGCTCAATGGACGCGCGCTGCATCACAGGCGCGTTTGCTGAGCCGCAGGTGCAGGTGCAGGTGCAGAGTGTGGAATCCGTGGAGAAGCTGAATAAAAATAAGCCCGGAAAATTGACGCTCATCCTCCGACAATATCGAATGCGGCTGGATTCCACGATACGGGTTTATATTCCCGCATTGCGCAACACGGCACCGGCGTTCTCGGTTAAGATTTTGCTCTGCGAAACCCGCCGCATAATGACTATGTGCGTAAGAATATGTGCGTAAAAATAGTTGCGTAAAAATGTGCATCAGTCTGGGCGGGACAAGCGCGGCGCTCAGGTCTGCGTGCCGCTCATCCGGGGAGATCAAACAGCAATGACCGACCGCATCATTTTAGTGTGCACGCTGCTGCTGGCGGGCGTGTATTTCTGGGCCACGGCCCAGATACCAAGTCTGGAACTGGGCGATCCGCTGGGACCCAAGGCATTTCCGCGGCTATTGGGCGTCGGCTTGCTGATCGCGGCAGCGATGCTGCTGGTGGAGATTCTGCGCGCCCGCAAAAAACCAAAAAACGAAACCTCGCCCGCGTGGAGCTGGGAGCCCTATGAATGGGTCGTCGTTGCCGTCTCGGTATGGACCGCCTTCTACATTCTGGTGTTTGAACCTCTGGGCTTTATGCTGTCGACAACAATCTACCTGCTGGCGCTGACCGCCTACTTCAACCGCGGCCGCTGGATGATGAACGTGCTGACCTCGGTGCTGTTTGTGGTCATCAGCTATTTCGCATTCACCAAGTTGCTCGGCGTGAACCTGGCGCGCGGCATCCTGCCGTTCTGAGGCGCACATGGAAACCTTCACTCATATCATCAACGGTTTTGAGGTCGCACTGCAGCCGATCAATCTCTGGTACACCTTCCTCGGCGTGCTGCTGGGCACCATCATCGGCGTGCTGCCGGGAATCGGGCCATCGGCGGGCATCGCGCTGCTGATTCCCATCACTTACGGCATGAATCCCACGTCGGCGCTGATCATGATGGCCGGCATTTATTACGGCGCCAAATACGGCGGCTCGACCACGGCGATCCTGATCCGCACGCCGGGGGAGGCTGCGTCGGTGATGACGTCGATCGACGGTTATGAAATGGCCAAAAAAGGGCGCGCCGGCGCAGCACTCGCGGTGTCCGCCATCGGCTCCTTCATTGCCGGCACCATGGGCGTCATCGGTCTGACACTGTTTGCGGTGCCGCTGACGTCGATCGCGCTGAAGTTCGGCCCTGCTGAATATTTCACGCTGATGCTGTTCGCAATGACCGCGGTATCCACACTCACCGGCAATTCACCCGCCAAGGGCGTGCTGGCGACCATCGTCGGGTTGGTGATCGCCACCATTGGTATCGACCTGCAGAGCGGCCAGGCGCGTTACACCATGGGCATCCCCGAGTTCCAGGACGGCGTCGGTTTCGTGGTTGTCGTGGTCGGTCTGTTCGCGATGGCGGAGGTGTTCCGCGGACTGGAGGACCTGTTCAGAGGTACTGCGCCACCGGCGATGAAAATCACCGGCAAGCTGTGGTTGACCAAAGAGGAGTGGAAGCGCTCGATCGGGCCGATCTGGCGCGGCGGCATCATCGGTTTCGTCATCGGTGTATTGCCCGGTGCCGGCGGCACCATTGCTTCGATCATGTCGTATACCACCGAGAAGCGGATCTCCAAACATCCGGAGGAGTTCGGTCATGGCGCCATCGAAGGCGTCGCCGGCCCGGAGGCGGCCAATAATTCGGATACCGCCGGCGCGATGGTGCCCTTGCTCACGCTGGGTGTGCCCGGAGGCGGCGCGACCGCGGTGATGCTCGGCGCTTTCATCATGTACGGCGTGCAACCGGGGCCACTGCTGTTCCAGACCCGGCCGGATTTGGTGTGGGGGCTGATTGACAGCATGTATGTCGGCAACGTGATGCTGCTGATCCTGAACCTGCCGCTGGTCGGACTGTTCGTGCGGCTGCTCTACATCCCGCAGGGCATCCTCTATCCGCTGATCGTCGCCATCTCGGCGATCGGCGCCTACGCCATCAACGGCAGCACCGTCGATCTGTGGCTGATCCTCATTTTCGGGATCGTCGGCTATGTGTTCGGCAAGGTGGACATCCCGGTCGCGCCGCTGGTGCTGTCGCTGGTGCTGGG
>JAYUYQ010000176.1:0-4994 GCA_043752435.1 Betaproteobacteria bacterium | reverse complement strand
GAAGAATTCACTCCGCTGTTCGCGCCGAAGACCGTCGCCGTGGTCGGCGCCTCGACCAAGGGCAATGCGCTGCCCAATGTGTTCATTCGCCGCATCCGCGAATTCGGTTTCACCGGCGATATTTATCCGATTCATCCTGCGGCCGCGGAAATCGATGGACTGACTGCTTATAAAAGCCTCGCCGACACGCCCAAGCCCGTGGACTACGCTTACATCGCGGTGTCGGGCGCGCAGATTCCGGCGATGTTGTCTGCAGCCAAGGGCCATGTGCGTTTTGCGCAAGTGGTGTCCAGCGGTTTCGGCGAAGTCGAAGAGGGCAAAAACCTGCAGGCCGAACTGGCAGAAGCCGCGCGCGCCGGTGGCATGCGTCTGCTTGGTCCCAACTGCCTCGGCATTTACACGCCTCGCGGCCATGTGACCTTCACTGAAATCGGTCCGAAGGAAGTGGGCCCGGTCGGCATCGTGTCGCAAAGCGGCGGTCTCGGCACCGACATCATTCGTCGCGGTATGTCGCACGGCCTCAAATTCTCCGGACTGGTGACGGTCGGTAACTGCGCCGACGTCACGCCCTCCGACCTGCTCGAGTTTTATCTTGCCGATCCACAGACCAAGGTGATCGGCATGTATATTGAAACCGCCAAGGACGGTCGGCGCCTGTTCGACATCCTGCGTAACGCCCGCGCGGTGAAACCCGTGGTGATCCTCAAGGGTGGACGCACCCAGCAGGGTCTCGCTGCGGCTGCCTCGCACACCGGTTCTTTGGCAGGTGATGATCGCGTGTGGGTCGCCCTGGCGCGGCAGACCGGCTGCATGCTGGTCGATACGCTCGATAACTTCATCGACACGCTGCTGATATTCCAGACCCTGACCCCGCGCCCGCAGCGTGCGACCAAAAAAGTCGTGTTGTTCGGCAACGGCGGCGGCACTAGCGTGCTGGCCACCGACTATTACTCGCGTCTGGACATCGACGTCACGCCCTTCGACCAGCACGTCATCGATGCGCTGGCCGAACTGAAATTGCCGCCCGGCACCAGCATCACCAATCCGGTGGATTGCCCGGTGGGCACGCTGCAGCAGGACGACGGTCGCGTGGCCGAAAAAATCCTCGACATCATTTGCGGCCAGGGCAAACCCGAGGCGCTGGTGATGCACTTGAACCTGTCGGCCTTTGTCGGCCGCACCAAACCCGAGGTGCTGGACAACCTGGTGGCGGCCGCGATGCGCGTGCAGGAAAAATATCCCGGCCAGTCGCATTTCATTCTGGTGCTGCGTTCCGACGGCGAACCATCGCTGGAAGCACGCAAGCGCGAATTCCGCGACAAGGCGGTGGCACTGGGTGTGCCGGTGTACGACGAAATGGCTAATGCTGGCCACGCTGTGGCGGCGCTCGCCACTTTTGAGCGCTTCAAGGCCGCGCGCGCCTGATTTACAACAATGGCCTATCAGCATCAGTTTCGAGCCACCGGTTATCCACTGCGGCTGTACAGCGGCAAAGACGCGCTGGAAAACCTGCCGGCGGAACTGAAACGCTACAAATCGCAGCGCGCATTTGTAATCTGCGGGCGCAGCGTATCGCGCAAGACCAGTCTGATCGACCGCATCGCCAAAATCCTCGGCCCGACCTACGCCGGCCGGTATGACGAAATCGAAAAAGACACCACACTGGCCTCGGTGCAAGCCGCAGCAGAGGGTGCGCGCGTAGCGCAGGCCGACCTGCTGATAGGGGTCGGCGCCGGCAGCGTGATCCAGGGCACACGTGTGGTTGCGGTGTTGCTCGCTGAAACAGCGCCCGTTGATCAGCTGATTACGCAATATCCAGAACACGGCGCCGCGATCAGCCCAAGGTTGCTGGCGCCCAAGCTGCCGATCATCAATGTGCTGACCGCGGCAACCACGGCGCAGAACCGTGCCGGCTCGGCGGTGAAAGACCCCGCGCGCAGTAACCGCATGGAGTTCTTCGATCCCAAGACTCGACCCGTGGCGCTGTTCTGGGACGAGGAAGCACTGCTTACCGCGCCGGTGTCCTTGGCGCGCACGACAGGGACATCGGTGTTCTGGCGTTCGCTGATGAACCTCGGCGCACCGGGCATGGCACCGCTGTCCGAAGGCGATCGGCTGCAGGCCTTCCGGCTGGCGCGTGGCGCGCTCGCGCGCATGAGCGATCCGCTGGATGCCGGCGCCCGCGTTGAAATGTGCGCCGCCGCCTTTTTGCAGAACCGCGATGCCGATGACGGTGGTGCGTTGACCGAAAAACACTGGCCTGCGCGTGTGACTTACGCGCTGGCCACCGCCCTGTTCAACCTGCACAGCCATGTCGGCCAGGGCGAAGCCAATTCAGCGCTGACCGCCACGGTGATCCGCCATTTCGGCGCGCGCGACCCGGAAGCCATGGCGCTGATCGCGCAGGCCTTTGAAATCACCGACACCCGTCCCGCGCAGATACGTGCCGCCGACGCCGTCGAAGGCGCATTCCTGCAGGCGGGTATGCCGGTGAAATTGCGAGAACTCGATATCCCCCGTGACAGCCTCGCGAAGGTTCTCGAAAACTCGCTGAAGAATTTTAACGCCGACCCCAGTCGAGAATTCCTGCACGAGCGGGATGCGCTGATGGCGGCGCTGGACGCCGCCTGGTAATTCCCAAGACGGCCGGAATCGCGGTCAGTGTCGCAAAGGACGAAGATCGGCTAATCTGCCGTTTCCCATGAAATATCTGGTCCTGATCACGCTTCTTCTGTTCTCCGGCAGTATCCGCGCCGAGCTTGCTGCCGAACCGATGCAGCTTGCGGCGATGGCCGACTATGACAGAGAGCAGAAAGTCGTGATGTATGCCACCAGCTGGTGCCCGTATTGCCAGCAGGCGCGCAATTATTTTCGGGAGCAGGGCATTTCGTATACGGAATACGATATTGAGCGCGATGCCGAAGCGAAGCAGAGATATCAGGGTTTCGGTGGCCGCGGTATTCCAGTGATCTTTGTCGGCAAGCGCCGGATGAACGGGTTCAGCGTTTCCGGCTTTAATAAAATTTATCCATAGCGTCCGTTTCAGACGTCCGTCAGCCGGAAATATTGAATCCTCGGCACGGGTGACGGGTTCTATGATAAAAAACCGGGAAATCAGGGTTTAGAAAAACCTGGCCTGGAAAAGTAGGGTTGCACTCTTTGCAGGGGGCCAAATCATGTTTGCAATCGTCAGCAAATCGGATGGTTATCCCGTCAGTCGCAGTAACGGCAGCGGACAACCGGATCTCGTGGTGACCTGGACTTCCGGCGATAAAGCCAAGGCTTTCATCGCTGCCAAGGGTATCGATGCCGATTACGCGGTGATTGCTCTTACCGAAGACGCGCTCAATACCATGGCCAAGGCACTGGGTTGCGATGCCGATGCCATCGCCTTTGATTCCTATCCCGAGAAATAGCGCTGGTCGCGACCGGGCATGCCGTGGCATTACAACTGCTTACACTTTGTTACCCTCTTGCGGTCGATTTCGCAGGGAGCCCGGCATTAGTCTGTGGGTGGGTATTGCCCCACCATTCATCCAGGGAGATTTAACATGAACATCAAAACCATCATTGCTGCTGCCGTCATTGCCACCGTGCCTGCGCTGTCCTATGCGCAGACCAAGGATCCCGCTGCCACCCCCGGCATCGACAAGCGTCAGGAAATCCAGCAGAAGCGCATCGATCAGGGCGTGCAGTCTGGCGAGCTGAACAAGCGCGAAGCGGCCCGCTTGGAACGGCATCAGGCTGGTATCAACAAAATGGAAGACAAGGCAAAAGCCGACGGCACAGTGACCAAAAAAGAGCGCGCGAAAATCCACCATGCCCAGAACAATGAAAGCCAGCGCATTCATCGCCAGAAACACGATCGCCAGAAAGCGAAATAAATCCCGCGGCTGATCAACCGCAACCGCCCCGGGAGGGGCGGTTTTTTTTGCGCCTGCTGTGTCGGCTACAATGCCCGCGGCTCACAAACAACAGCGGATGACACCATGGATACCCTGCAGGCCGGCATGATCCTCACCGTCGAACGCGAAGTCAGCGAAGCGATGACCACGCAGCGCGGCGACTACAAGGTGTTTTCGACGCCGTCGATGGTGCAGTTCTGCGAAAGCGCGGCAGGGCAACTCGTCGCGCCGCACCTGAAGCCGGGGCAGGGCCAGGTCGGCATGATCGTTACCATCCGCCACCTGGGGCCGACGCCGATGGGCAAGCGCGTGCGCGCCAAGGTCGAACTGACGGGCATTGACCGCCGCCGGCTGACTTTCAAGATCAAGGTGTTTGACGATGTCGAGCAGGTCGGTGAATGCGATCATGATCGCTTTATCGTCGACCTCGACAAATACCAGCCGAAGCTGAAGAAAAAAATAGAAGCCTGAACTGCTCCAGGAAGCTATATATAAATTATTGTTTTTATTGGTTATTTTATATTTGCCCGCGGTCGCCAGCGCCGTGATTCGACCAGTGCCAGAAACTCATCGGTGATGTGGTTGAAGTGCGCCGGCTCCTCCAGATTCACCACGTGGCCGGTGGCGGGCACGACCGTAAGGCGTGCCGCCGCGCAATTGCGCTTGATGAACAAGCCGGCATCCAGCGCGGATTCGTCCTCGTCGCTGACCACCACATGCAGCGGCACTTTCAACCGGCGCAGACCGCGCGCCAAGCTCTGGATCGCCGGGCGGCGTGCCTGTATGCCGCGCAGTGTGTTGGCGTGACCGAGCCCGGAATGCTCGCAAAAGCGCACCCAGAACTCATGCCAGGCGCGCGGATTCTTGTGCAGCAACTGCACGCGGTTGGGCGCGTTGCGATAACTTTTTGCGATGTCCTGCAATGGCAGCGCTTCAAACTCGCTTGCCCGGATCGCGGTTTGACGCAAAAACGCTTTGCGTTTTTTCGGATCAGAACCCGAACCTGAACCCGAACCCGCGCCGATCAGCGTCAGTGACTGCGCCATGCGCGGGTAATTGAGACCGAAGTGCAGCGTGGCCGCAGCGCCC
>JAYUYQ010000175.1:0-4997 GCA_043752435.1 Betaproteobacteria bacterium | reverse complement strand
GCCGGGGTCTCGGCGGTGATGCCTGATACTTCTTCTGCTTTTGCTTCTCCGACTTTTGCCGGTTCTGCCGCCAGCAGCGGTTTGATGTTAATGCCGACTTCTTTCTCGCGCGGCGGGTTGCCGTCGTAGATCAGGTTGCGGCGGCGCTGCAGATAAGCTTCGCGCACAAACTCGTATTCATCCAGGGCGGCTACCGACAATAACCGGCTGGCGCTCAGCAGTTCTGCGCGGCGCGATACCAGGCGCAAGCCCTGCACCTGATTGCGATCCCGGGTGGGTTCGATATAGGTGACCGGGTCCGTGTTGTAGTCGACGACACGGCCTGCGGTATCACGCAGGTTGCTCGGTCCGAGCAGGGGCAGTACCAGATACGGGCCGTCGCCGAGGCCCCAGTAACCGAGGGTCTGACCGAAGTCCTCGTCGTGTTTTTCCAGCCCGACGGGCGTTGCCACATCGAACAGGCCGAACAGGCCGGCGGTGGTATTGATCAGCACGCGGCCGACATCCGACAGCGCTTCGGTGACTTTGCCTTGCAACAGATTATTCAACGCAACAACGACGTCATTAATATTGGCAAACACATTGCTCACACCCGTGCGTGCAACCGGTGGAATGATCGCCTGATAGACCTCGGCAACAGGCTTCAGGAACATGGTGTCGACGCCCTCGTTGAACTGGTAGACGCCGCGGTTGATCGGCTCCAGCGGATCACGGGGGTCATTGGTTGAGGCACAACCGCCGAGAACGCCGAGGCTGATGACTGCACAGACAGCGGTCATTCGCAAACGGGAGGCGGCGTGAAACATGTTCAATTCCTTATTGATGTATTGCAGCAATCGTACTGCGGCATTTAGTTTCAGTATTATATACAACCATTTACCGGTTCGCTGCGGTTCGTCCAGTTCAAAATGGCACCTGCGGATGCACAGATACGGGGCATGGTCATTGGTCAGGAAGTGGTCGGAGGCCCTTTGTTATACTTTGCGATCGCAATCCGATGTCCTGGGGGTGTGCAATAAGGCACATTTGCCGGCATCAGATTCAAGCTCAAGGAGTGGAAGTCATGCTACAAAAAGCCAAACCCGCCGTTGAATTGAAAGACCAGAGCCTGTTCCGCCAGCAATGTTATGTCGATGGCGTCTGGATGGATGCCGATGACAAGTCGACGCTGGCCGTGCACAACCCGGCCACCGGCGAGCAGGTCGGCACGGTGCCGAAAATGGGTGTCACTGAAACCCGTCGCGCAATTGAAGCCGCGAATGTCGCATGGCCGGCGTGGCGCGCCAAAACCGCCAAGGAACGTTCGATCATTCTGCGCAAATGGTTCGACCTGATGATGGCCAACCAGGAAGATCTGGCGAAGCTGATGACGGTCGAGCAGGGTAAGCCGATCGCCGAGTCGCGCGGTGAAATCGCCTACGGCGCATCGTTCATCGAATGGTTTGCCGAGGAAGGCAAACGCATTTATGGCGACACCATTCCGACCCATGCGCCGGATAAACGCATCGTGGTCATCAAGCAACCGATCGGTGTCTGCGCGGCGGTGACGCCGTGGAATTTCCCCAATGCGATGATCACGCGCAAAGCCGGCCCGGCGCTGGCCGCCGGCTGCACCATGGTGATCAAACCGGCCTCGCAGACGCCGTATTCGGCGCTTGCACTGTGCGAACTGGCTGAACGCGCCGGCATCCCCAAGGGTGTGCTGTCGGTGGTAACGGGTTCCGCCAGCCCCATTGGCAAGGAATTAACGACCAATCCGCTGGTGCGCAAGTTCACCTTCACCGGCTCCACCGAAATCGGCAAGCTGCTGATGCAGCAATGCGCGACCACGGTTAAAAAAGTATCGCTGGAGCTCGGCGGCAATGCGCCGTTCATCGTGTTCGACGATGCCGACCTGGCTTCGGCGGTCGAAGGCGCGATGGCCTCCAAGTTCCGCAATACCGGCCAGACCTGCGTCTGCGCCAACCGCATCCTGGTGCAGGATGGCGTGTATGACAAATTCGCCAAAATGCTGTCCGACAAGGTGGCTGCGATGAAAGTGGGCAACGGTCTCGAGGACGGCAATTTACAAGGCCCGCTGATCGACATGAAGGCCGTCGAAAAGGTCGAGGAACATATTGCGGATGCGCTGGAGAAGGGCGCAAAAATCCTCACCGGCGGCAAACGCCATGAGAAGGGCGGACAGTTCTTCCAGCCCACCGTGCTCGCCGGCGTGACCACCGACATGAAAGTCACTCATGAAGAGACCTTCGGCCCGGTGGCGCCGCTGTATCGCTTCAAGACCGAAGAGGAATTGCTGAGGCTGGCGAATAACACCGAGTACGGTCTCGCCGCGTATTTCTACAGTCGCGACATCGGCCGTATCTGGCGCATTGCGGAAGGTCTGGAGTCCGGGATCGTCGGCATCAATGTCGGCATCATTTCCAACGAAATCGCACCGTTCGGCGGCATCAAGGAGTCGGGTATCGGTCGCGAGGGTTCCAAGTACGGCATTGAGGAATTCGTCGAGGTGAAGTATCTGTGCATGGGCGATATTGATAAGTAAATAACAAGTATATAATCTTTTAAAATCAATAACTTATATACGTTCACAATATTTTGCCAATCTGTATTGCGAAACCCACCGTCGCAGCCTCTGCTGCGGCGGTTTTATTGGTGGGACCGGATCATGTTCAGCATCCTCGGCCTTGACCATGTCGTGCTGCGCGCGTCGAATCTGCCGCGCATGGTGCATTTTTATTGCCAGGTGCTGGGCTGCACGCTGGAGCGCGAACGTGCCGATCTGGGCCTGATCCAGTTACGCGCCGGCAATTCACTGATTGATCTGGTTGCTGTGGATGGCACCATCGGCAGCAGGGGCGGCGCGGCCCCCGGTGCTGAGGGACGCAATATGGAGCACCTGTGCCTGCGCATCGAACCCTTTGATCCGGGCGCGCTGACTGCGCAACTGATCCGTCATGGCGTTGTGCCGGGCGAGATTAAATCGCGCTACGGTGCCGACGGCCACGGACTTTCCGTTTACATCAGCGATCCCGAAGGCAATACGGTGGAGTTGAAGGGGCCGCCGGAATCGCATCCGGCGGCAGAACAAGGCCAATAGCCGCTGCAGTTTAAATCGCCGCGGCGATTTTTTCGCCGAACGCGCGGGTGCCCAGTTTGCCCCCGAGATCAACGGTACGGGTGGCCGGTGATTGCAGCGCGGCGTCGATCGCGGCTTCGATGGCTTTGGCGGCGGCATTGAATTCCGGGCGTTGGTGTTTCATCGCCAGCCATTCCAGCAGCATCGTGGCCGACAGCAGCAGCGACACCGGATTGGCCTTGTCCTGGCCGGCGATGTCGGGAGCCGAGCCGTGCTGGGCCTGCGCACAGCAGGCGGTGTCGCCGGTCATCGTCGAACCGGCGATACCCAGGCCACCGGAGAGTTCCGAGGCTTCGTCCGACAGGATGTCGCCGAACATGTTGCCGGTGACGATGCAGTCGAACTGGTCCGGGATGCGCACCAGAAGTGCGGCCATCGCGTCGACGATTTTTTCATCGAGCTGGACGTCGGGATAATTCTTCGCCACCGCGCGCACCTCGCGCAGGAACAGGCCGTCGGACATGTGCAGCACGTTGGCCTTGTGCACGGCGGTGACTTTTTTGCGCCGCTTGCGCGCCCACTCGAAGGCCACCTCTGAAATGCGCCGGGATTGTTTGGCGGTGACCTTGCGGATGGCGATGGCCACGTCTTCTGTCGGCATGAATTCGCCGCGGCCCATGAACATGTTGCGGTCACCGTAAAAACCCTCGGTGCACTCACGGAAAATCACCAGGTCGATCGGCTTGCCGGTGAGGCCCACGCCCATACGTGATTTTGCGGGACGGATGTTGGCAAACAGGTCGAGCTGCACGCGCAGCCAGCCCGAAGGATTGATGCCGCCCTGTTCCTTCGCGGGGTAGTCGAGGTGGGACACCGGGCCGAGGATGATGCCGGGGGCCTTGCGCGCCGCCTCCTGAATTTCCACGGGAAAGGTCGAGCCGTGTTGTTTCAGCGCGCCGAAACCAATTTCGCGGATATCCCACTCGAGGCCGAGTTTGAATTTTGCGCTGGCGCGATCGAGGACGGCGAGCGTGACTGCGGTGATTTCAGGGCCAATGCCGTCGCCGGGCAGGACGAGGATTTTCATGTTGAGACCTGTTATTGTGAGGCGCGAATTGTAGCAGTGTCGCTGAAACTTCCCGCATGCCTTCCGTCCTGTTTTACCTGCCAAAGTCCATAACATGCCGCGCGTCGTCGCCCTCTATCGTTATCCCGTCAAGGGTTTTACCCCCGAACATTGCACCACGCTGAGCGTGCTGCCCGAAGGTCGGGCCGCAGGCGACCGCGTGCTTGCGCTGCGTTTTGCCAACGCGCCGGTCGCCGACGACCAGTGGTGTCGCAAGTATGAAGGCATCGTGCTGGCGAACACGCCGGGACTGGCGCGGCTGACCACGCAGTTTGATCACCGCGAGCTGCGCCTGAAGATTGCGCTGAGCAGCCAGGTCCTTGCTGATGAAAAACTGGATGCCGCCGGACGCGGCCGCCTGGTCGATGCACTGACTGCTTATGTGCTGAGTCTCAAGGAACATCCGCTGCGTAACCATCTCGATCGCCTGCCGCTGAAACTGATCGGCGATGGTGTCACGCCGCGTTACCAGGACAACGAATCGGGGCAGGTGACGCTGCACAGTCGCGAGACCATCGCCTCGGCGGCGGCTGCGCTGCGCGATCCAAGGTTGAGTGAACACCGTTTTCGTTCCAATATCGCAATCGAAGGCATTGACGCCTGGGCGGAACTTTCCTGGATCGGGCGCAGTGTGCGCATCGGCGACGTCGAATTTGATGTGGTGAAGCCCAAGGTACGCTGCCTGGCAACCCATGCCAATCCGGTCACCGGCGAGCGCGACCTGCAGGTGATGCAGCAGTTGATGCGGTCGTTTGCACAGAAAGAACCCACGCTGGGTGTCGGCATGCTCAC
>JAYUYQ010000174.1:0-5029 GCA_043752435.1 Betaproteobacteria bacterium | reverse complement strand
GCGCAGGGCCACACTGCGCGGTACATCGGCACCGGCGGCCGCAATCAGCGTACCGGGTCCGAGAACAAGCGCCGTCAGCGGCGTCTGCATCCTGCTGTCCACCACCACCCGCATCGGCTGGCGCGTAGTCATCACATCGCGCGCCGTCAATTGCGGGTTGTCATCCTTGACCGTGCCGACACCCGTCAATACCGCGCAGGCGCGCGCGCGCCAGGCATGGCCGTCGCGACGCGCTTCATTGCCGGTAATCCACTGGCTCTGCCCATTGACCAAAGCCGTGCGGCCATCAAGACTGGCTGCGATTTTCATGCGCACCCACGGCGTGCCACGGGTCATGCGCGCAATAAAACCGATATTCAGTTCGCGCGCTTCCATTTCCATCAAGCCGACATCAACCTGGATGCCCGCGGCACGCAACTGATCAAATCCCTTGCCGGCAGTTTGCGGATTCGGATCCTGCATCGCAGCCACCACCCGCGCCGGTTTCGCCTTGATCAGCGCATCGACACAGGGCGGCGTGCGGCCGTGGTGGGCGCAGGGTTCCAGCGTGACATAAACCGTTGCATCGGCCGCTTTCTTGCGCGCCAGTTCCAGCGCGATCGGTTCGGCATGCGCCGCGCCGGCTTTTTCATGCCAGCCCTCGCCGACCACTTTGTTGTTTTTGACGATTACACAACCGACACGCGGATTGGGCGTGGTGGTATATAAGCCGCGCGCCGCGAGCTCCAGCGCATAAGCCATGTGGCGATAATCGTCGGGTGTAAACATGGCCAGGCTCCAGCATCGCCGCAGGGGCGGTTTACCTTACTTATGTAACTTACTTGCGTTACTTATTTGCGTACTTACTTGCGTACCTTATTTGCGTACCTTATTTGCGAACCGGCTTGCGCACTTCCTTGATGGCGTCGGTGAAATCATCGACGCCCTGGAAGCTGCGATAGACCGAGGCAAACCGGATATAGGCGACTTCGTCGAGTTTTTTCAGCTCGCGCATCACCATTTCACCGACGCGACGCGCCTGCACTTCGCGCTCACCCAGCGACAGCAGTTCATTGGTCAACGCGCCGATGGCCTCGTCGACCAGGGGCGTCGGCACTGGCCGCTTGTGCAGCGCGCGCATGAAACTGGTGCGCAGTTTGGCCATGTCGAACTCGGCACGGCTCCCGTCCTGCTTGACCACCTGCGGCATGCGCAATTCGACCGTCTCATACGTAGTGAAACGCTTGCTGCAGGTGACGCATTTGCGGCGCCGGCGGATGCTCTCCCCGTCATCACTCTCGCGCGAGTCGATAACCTGGGTTTCATCTGATTTGCAAAAAGGGCACTTCATAAAGGCGATGAGGAATGAGGAGTGAGGAGTGAGGAGTGAACATCAACTACACCACTGATTTCAAGGTTTTTGCTCATCATTCATCACTATTACTTGTAGACCGGAAACTTGTCGCACAGCACTTTGACTTCGGCGCGTACGCGGCTGATGACAGCCTCGTCCTGCGGCGCATCGAGCACGTCGGCGATCAGATGGCCGAGTTTTTCGGCTTCATGTTCCTTGAAACCGCGCGTGGTCATTGCCGGGGAGCCGATGCGCACGCCGCTGGTCACCGTCGGGGTGCGGGTGTCATTGGGCACTGAATTCTTGTTGACCGTGATGTTGGCGCGGCCCAGTGCCTGTTCGCCCTCCAGTCCGGTCACCGGCTTTTCACGCAGGTCAAGCAGGAACAGGTGGCAATCGGTGCGCCCGGAAACAATGCGATAGTCGCGCTCTTGCATCACTTTCGCCATCACCCGCGCGTTGTCGAGCACCTGCTGCTGGTAGCTGCGGAAGTCCTTGGACATCGCCTCTTTCAGCGCCACCGCCTTGGCGGCAATGACGTGCATCAGCGGGCCGCCCTGCAAGCCGGGGAACACGGCAGAGTTCAGCACCTTCTCATGCCGTGCATCGGCGAGAATCAGCCCCCCGCGCGGGCCGCGCAGGGTCTTGTGCGTTGTCGTAGTCACAAAATCGGCGATGCCCACCGGGCTCGGATACAGCCCCGCGGCCACCAGCCCGGCGTAATGCGCCATATCAGCCATCAGCAGCGCACCGGTGTCGTCGGCAATCTTGCGGAATTTTTTCCAGTCGATCACCAGAGAGTACGCTGAAGCACCGGCCACGATCAGCTTGGGTTTGCGCACCTTGGCCAGTTCGGCCACTTCGTCGTAATCGATTTCCTGGGTTTCAGGATTCAGGCCGTATGACGCAGCACTGTAGTACTTGCCGCTGATGTTGACTTTGGAGCCATGCGTCAGGTGGCCGCCGTCCGACAAACGCATGCCGAGGATGGCATCCCCCGGCTGCAGCGTCGCGAGGAACACTGCGGCATTGGCCTGTGCGCCGGAGTGCGGCTGCACATTGGCATAGCCTGCTTTGAACAATTCTTTCGCGCGGTCGATCGCCAGTTGCTCTGCGATGTCGACATATTCACAGCCGCCGTAATAACGCTTGCCGGGATAACCCTCGGCGTACTTGTTGGTCAGCACCGAGCCCTGCGCGGCGAGCACGGCCGGGCTCGCATAGTTTTCCGATGCGATCAACTCGATGTGATCTTCCTGGCGCTGCGCTTCCTGCTGCACGACGCGGAAGATTTCGGGATCGGTGGTTTCGAGAGTATCGTTAAAAATGGTCATGGAAGGGGACTGTCAGGTGATTACCGGCTGGGCCCCGGATTTTATCATGCGAAACGCGCTTCTCCCCGCATGACTGGACGCGACATTGTTCAGCGAACGGCCTTGTTCCCGCGCAATCTTCGGTAAACTCCGGACATAACGTTCCCGTCAGCGATCCATTCAAGCACACACATCCCCATGATCCCGCTTCCCGACCTGATGCTTTTCGCCGGCGCAGCACTGCTGATGGTGCTGACGCCCGGCCCCAACATGATTTACCTGATCTCGCGCTCGATCTGCCAGGGTCGCGCCGCGGGCGTGATTTCGCTTTTCGGCGTCATCGGCGGATTTTCTGTGCACATGCTGGCCGCTGCGATCGGTTTGACGGCGATCTTCCTCGCCATTCCGCTGGCCTATGAAATCCTTAAATGGCTGGGCGCGCTGTATCTGCTGTGGCTGGCGTGGGAAGCGGTCAAACCCGGCGCGCGTTCGCCGTTCGAAGCGCGCGCGCTGCCGGCGGATTCGCCGCGCAAGCTGTTGCTGATGGGTTTCCTGACCAACGTGCTGAATCCCAAGGTCGCCGTGTTTTACCTGTCGATCCTGCCGCAGTTCATCAACACGGAACGCGGTTCGGTATTCGCGCAAAGCCTGGTGCTGGGCGTGACGCAGATTTCGGTGAGTTTCGCAGTCAACCTGCTGATTGCGTTGTCGGCCGCGGGCATTGCCGCGTGGTTCCTACGCAATCCGTTGTGGCTGGCCGTGCAACGCTATGTGATGGGCGGCGTACTGGCTGCACTGGCAGTCAAACTCGTGTTGGAGCCGCGCCGCGGCTGAAGCACCTGATCCCGCGACAACCTTATGAAAATCACCGCCGTCACCACCCTCGTCAACCGCATGCCGCTGCTGATCACCGGCGATGCACCGATGGTCGGCGGTCAGGCCCGCACCGCAATGGAAACGCTGCTGGTGCGCGTTGACACCGACGCCGGCGTCACCGGCTGGGGTGAAGGTTTCGGCCACCGCGTGTGGCCGGCCACGCGCACGGCGCTCGACCGCATGGTCGCGCCACTGTGCATCGGCCGCGACCCGACCGCCATTGCCGCGCTGATGCACGACCTCGCGCGCGCCGTCCACGGTGCTGGACGCAACGGACCGCTGATGTACGCACTGTCGGCGATCGACATCGCCCTGTGGGACATCGCCGGCAAGATCGCCAACCGGCCGCTCTACCAGTTGCTCGGCGGCAGTCCGCGCGCCGACCTGCCCGCTTATGCCAGCCTGCTGCGTTACGGAAAAACAGCGGCGATGGAGCCGCGCCTCAGTGAGGCGCTGGAACGCGGCTACAAACTGATCAAGATCCACGAAATCGAACCCGACATCATCCGCGCCGCCCGCCGCGCCGCAGGCGCAAACACTCCACTGATGGTCGACTGCAACTGCCCGTGGACAGTCGCGCAGGCAGTGGCCATCTGCCGCGAACTGCGTGACCTCAAACTCGAATGGATCGAGGAACCGGTATGGCCGCCTGAAGACCATGCCGGCCTCGCGCGCGTGCGCACCGAGGGAGGCATCACGGTGGCCGGCGGCGAAAACGTCGGCAGTGCCAATGAATTCCATCGCCTGTTCGAACGCGGCGCGCTCGATGTCGCGCAGCCCAGCATCACCAAAGTCGGCGGCGTCAGCGAAATGCAAAAGGTGTTTGCGCTGGGCGAAGCCCACGGCGTACGGATCGTGCCACATTCAGCCTACTTCGGCCCGGGACTGCTCGCCTCCATCCATGTCAGCGCGGCACAATCCCGCGAAATCTGGATCGAAAGGTTTTACTGCGATTTCGCCGAAAATCCGTTCGGCGATGCGATCAATCCGCACAACGGCCGCATTGCGATTCCGCAGGGGCCGGGCCTGGGCGTCGATCCTGATCCGGCGCTGCTGAAAAAACTGATGGTTGAAGCCTGACAGCACATACAGGCAACCCGGATTTCGCTAAGCGATTTCGCTAGGCTTTAACCAGATTCAGTAACGATATATTCAACAGCGATAAACTCAAACGATAAACTTAATAACAACAAGCTCATCCAAGGAAGAGGACTATGAACCCAGTCATCCGTTTCGCCACGTTAATGATGTGTTTCGCCGCTGCACCGGCACTGGCTCAGGAAGACAAATACATCAATGCCAACGGCGTCAAAATCCGTTATATCGAAGCCGGCAAGGGCGCGGCCATCGTGCTGCTGCACGGCGGCACATCAAACCTCGAGAGCTGGACCTCGCGCGGTGTGGTCGACAACCTGGCGAAAGATTTTCGCGTCATTGCCTTTGATGCCCGCGGCCACGGCAAAAGCGACTCGCCGCGCGATCCGGCTGCCTACGGCCGGCAGCAGGC
>JAYUYQ010000173.1:0-5033 GCA_043752435.1 Betaproteobacteria bacterium | reverse complement strand
GCTGTGACAGCCACTGTCCCATGATGCGGGCGAGGATGTCGGTGGTGCCGGCCGGCGGATACGGCACGATCCAGCGGATCGGGCGGGACGGGTATTTGTCAGCCTGCGCTGCGGCTTCGGCAGCAAGGCCGAGGAGAGTGGCGCCCATCAAGGCGAGCGCTGCGAGACGTGCAGTAACCATTCAGTGATCCCTCCGGTGAGTGTAACGGCGAATATTGTTGTTGCCGTCCAGACTCACTATAGCCGTTGTCGGCGTGCTTGTGCACGCTACCTGCCGCCGCGTTTATGCCGCTGGCTTGCGCGCGCCCCTCCCGCTTATTCCGCTATTCAGCTATTCCGCTCTAATCCCGCCTTCCTTGATCACGCGCCGCCACTGCTCGCTCTCGGCGCGAATGTGCGCTATGAATTCCGCGGGGGTGGAACCGATGCCCTCCGAACCGTCGGCGATCAGATGTTTCATCATCGCCGGCGCCTGTACCGCCCGGGCAGTCTCGGCGGCGATGCGGTTGATGACGGCTTTCGGCGTGGCCTTCGGCGCAATGAGGCCATACCAGTTAACCACGACGACACCGGGCACGCCGGCCTCGGCGAGGGTCGGCATGTCGGCCATCGCCGGCGCGCGTTTGGCCGTTGATACCGCCAGCGCACGCAAGCGCCCGCTTTTGACGTGAGGTTGGGCCGAAATGATGGTGGCAAACGACAGGCTGATGCGGCCGCCGACCAGATCCGCGTAGGCCGCGCCCAGCCCCTTGTACGGAACGTGGATCATTTTCGTACCGGTGGCGATCTGCAGCAGCTCGGTGGTCATGTGGATCGGACTACCGACGCCGGACGAGGCGTAAGTCAGCTTGTCCGGATTCGCCTTCGCGTATTTGACCAGCTCCAGCGCAGACTTCACCGCCTGCGCCGGATGCACCACCAGCACATAGCCCTGCGCGGTGACCTGCGACACCGGTGAAAAATCACGCACCGGATCGAGGCGGGATTTGTAGAGCAGCGGGTAGATCACGGTGGTGGCGCTGTTCATCATCAGCGTGTGGCCATCCGCCGCCGACTCGGACAGGATCTCGAGCGCCACCAGGCTGCCCGCGCCGGGACGGTTGTCGACGACGACGCTCTGCCCGAGCGCCTCGGTAAAACTCACCGCGACATTGCGCGTAACACTGTCCATGCCGCCGCCCGCTGCCAGCGGCACCAGGATCCGCATTGGCCGGCTCGGAAAATTCTGGGCATGGACTGCTGCCGTCAACACTGCGAAAAGCAGCACCAGCATGTTGATGACGGTTTTGGTGTTCATGGTGACTCCTCCAGAGAACTATTGTTATTGGCGCCGGAATACCGGGTTCGAGCCTGCATTAATTTTAGGGGAACACTCTAGGCCGTAACCCAGTTTATTTTCATCAACGATGCGTATTGCGGTGAATTACGGCTTTATCCGCTGATGCAGCAGTTACACTAGCCCTGCTTACGATAGCCGTATGCTTTTGCCGCCTGAAACCTCTGCAACCCGAGTGGGTCTATCGTGATAAATATAAATATAATCAAATACTTAGTAAAATTCTTGCCGCTTGCGTTTTTCGTGCTGCTGGGTGCTTGTGCAACACCCGATACCCCCCTGGATACCGCGCTGATCAGCGGCAACAACACTGAGGTGATGCGCCTGCTGAGCGCGCAAGGCAACATTCAAGCGGAAAAAGACCAGGCGCTGGTGCGCAGCTTGCGGGCGTGCTGGCCGATTCGACCCGGCAACTTGAGATTGCAAAAAACCTGATCGTCAACGGCGCAAACATCAATTCCAATCCCGAAGTCGTGATCATGGGTACAGTGGGCAAGCCGGTGCTGCTGCAGTTTCTGGCGGACCATGGCTTTAACCTCAATGCCCGCTCCAGTAACGGCCAGACGCTGACGCACTACGCGGTGATCATGGGCTACGATTTGTCACTGCGGACATTGGTGAAGAATCGTGCCAACCTCAACGTCAAGGATGGCGGCAATCTGACGCCCTTGGTATGGGCCATTAACAAATGGGGTAGCGGTGGTACTCCGCAGGAGCAGAAAGCCGGGGAAACGGCTGCAAAAACCCTGATTCAGGCCGGCGCCCGGATCAATGAAAAAATTTCCACACACGAGACCACCGTAATATTCGAAGCCGCGCGCTTTAACCGGCCGGATATCGTCCGTTACCTGATTGCCGCCGGAGGCGACCCCTCGATCAGCAACAAGCACAATATTTCGGTAACGGAAATACAGGAGCAAGCCCGCGCGGCCGGACAGGTCAAAGAAGACGCACGACAGCGCAAACTGGCCGAAGCCCGGTCTGATCCCGGCCTGCTGATGGGCGCGATCGCCCTTGCCGGAGCGACGGCGCAAAACTATGCGGCCATCAAGCAGGGTGCGCTGCCGCAGCCCTCACTGGGCGCCATGGTCAACGATGCCGGCCGAGCGCGCGCGGCGCCGGCACCCGCCGCTGCTGCTGCTACGACCACTACCGCAACCACAGCCCAAGCCCCGGCACCCCGGCGCGCAGCGGCGGCCGACGAGGCCTGGAAAACCTGCGGACCCAACGTTGGCTGCGAGGTTGCCGATGGCTACAACCGGTTTTGCGCCGGGCCGCCCAAACCCGGCGCCCCGATGTGCAAAAGCGAATGTCGGATGTCGAGTGGCGTCGCCTACCACGACACCCGGCTGGACAGCACCCGTGTCTATATTGGAAGTTCTGAGGCTTGTGTACCGGGATGTACGGGGATCAACAGCTGCGGGTAAATGGGGGCGGGGCAATTTTTCGACCTCGCTTGAACCCCCGAGCAACAGGGCAGGTCTTGCGCTAGAAGTGCGTGTCATCATTGACCTGCCGCGGCAATGCTGCTGAGCGCCGCGAGTTTTTCCCGGATTATCTTTTCTTTTTTTCTGCCTTCAGAGACACGGGGATTGTGCAGCCGCTCGACTGGCCACGGAGGCCACGGAAGCGGCACCCCGCAATCCGCGATTCAAGGCATGCAAAATCCTGCTTTGCCGTAGTACGCGAGATCGCTCACACCGCCCGCATTGATCCAATGTGCGGCAACGCACGGTAGGCAGTGTCTGGATGGCGATAATCAACGCAACAACACGACCGGACTGACGCGAAACCATCGCAGTACGGCTTGTTGATTCCCCCACATTGTCCAGGCCGCACCGCCCGCCTCCCTGCACATGAAAAAGCTTCTTTCCTACAGTTTTCCGCCACGTAACCCTTATTGGGAAAACACATGCATATCCAAGTCAATACCGATCACAACGTTGATGGCCATGAAGCCTTGATTCATTGGGTTGAGTCCGAGGTGCGCCATTCCCTGGATCGCTTCAGTGATCACATCACGCGAATCGAAGTCCACTTGAGCGATGAAAACAGCGAAAAGTCCGGGGGCCACGATAAGCGCTGCCTGATGGAGGCGCGGCTCGCCGCCCACCAGCCGGTAGCAGTAAGCCACCATGCAGGATCACTCAAAGACGCGTTCAGCGGCGCCGCCGATAAATTGAAGCGGTCTCTCCAAAGTATTCTCGGCCGGTTAAAGGATCACCACAGTCGAGACTCGATACGCGGCAATGACGGCACAGACGAGTCACAAAGCGAGCCGCCGATCGCACCGTCCATCATCTCCAAGGAAATGTAATGGTGTTGCCCGAATTTCATATTGCAGTCATCGTAGGCAGTCTGCGACGCGAATCCTTCAACCGCAAACTGGCGGACGCAATGGTTCAACTCGCGCCTGCGGACTTCATACTCAAGCAAATGCAGATCGGGAATCTTCCGCTGTACAACCAGGACGATGATGCAAACCCAGCAGCCCCGGTGGTGAAGCTCAAGTCGGAGATTTTGCAATCCCACGGCCTGATCTTCGTGACCCCCGAATACAACCGCTCGATCCCCGGTGTGCTGAAGAACGCCATTGACCACGCATCCCGTCCCTACGGCAAAAGCGCATGGGCGGGCAAGCCCGCCGGCGTGATCGGTGTATCGGTTGGCCCCATGGGCACATCGATGGCGCAACAGCATCTGCGCAACATCCTTGCCAATCTGAACGTGCCGACCCTGGGACAACCCGAGGCGTTTATCCAGGCCAAGGAAGACTTGTTCGATGCCAGCAACAACGTGGGTCCGGCGAGCCTGGCGTTCATGCAGGAATGGATGAAGGCTTACGCAGCGTGGGTCCGCTTGTACGCGGCCTAGCACCTGCCATACCGACGTCGATTCCTCGCAAAAGAAAACGGGGCTCTTTGAACTGGCCCCGTTTTTCAAACCCCTCCTTTGATACTCACGCGCTCTGCAACGCCTCTAGCTCCAACACCGGTTCTTCACTCTTCACGCGATTCTTCTGCAGCCGCGCATCCACCAGTTCGACAATTCCTTCCAGCACCGCACACTCCGTGCCGCACTGCCAGGCAATGCGCTGCACCAGACTGTCGACCCGCTCGATGTGCTCTGCCCCGCCGAAGAGCGCGCGTGCTGCCGAGGACGGCTTGCCCAGTCCTGCCGCCGCCTTCGCGTATTTCTCGAACGGCACCAGATCTCCGTCATCAGCACCCAGCGTCATGCACAGACTGACCACCCATTCGTAGACGCGGCGCGACAGATCAAGGTTGCCGTGCACCGCGTCGCGGATCGGAATCATGTCGTGCGCGCGCACGCAGCGATAGTTGCCGGCGATCAGCATCGGCCACTTGGCCAGTGGCACGAAGACGGAATCGTGCACCTTGAGCTTGACCGGGATTTCTATTGCTGCGCCGTCCACGCTGAAACGCGCGGCGTCGATGTCGGCTTCGAGTTGACGCAGCATGACGTTGTGCTCTTCCGACTCGAAACGCGCCGCCTTGAAATTGGTCGGCAAGCCGACCTGCAGCACGTTCTTCGCGGATTCCGGCGGGCGGAACGCCTGCGGGTCGGGGCTCGCCAGCGTGATCAGCGCGGGATCGAAGCCCTCCCACACGGAAGAATCGGTGTAACTGCCCTTCAACGCATCGACCGCCAGCCCGGGCAGGCGGCGCAGGTAGGG
>JAYUYQ010000172.1:0-5064 GCA_043752435.1 Betaproteobacteria bacterium | reverse complement strand
CGTACTCGCCGGCCAAATACGGCATCCTCACCGAATACCTGCCGCATCACCGGCTGGTCGTTGCCAACGGCTGGATTGAGGGTCTGACCGTGGGCTCGATCATCATCGGCACGCTGCTCGGCGGCGTGCTGATCAGTTCGACAGTATCAAGCAAGTTGCTCGCCATCGACCTGCCGCAAATCAATACCGGCGTCGATACGCCGGCCGAGGCCGCCATCGCCATCATCATGCTGTTCTACGGCATTGCCGCGGTATTCAACCTCTTTATACCCGATACCGGCGTCGATCACCGCGTGCCGAGCAAGAATCCGTTTTACTTGATACGCGAGTTCGCGCACTGCGTAAAACTGCTGTGGGCCGACAAGCTGGGTCAGATATCGCTGGCCACCACGACGCTGTTCTGGGGTGCCGGCGCCACGCTGCAGTTCATCGTGCTTAAATGGGCCGAGGTGGCACTAGGTTACTCGCTGTCACAAGCTACGCTGCTGCAGGGCATCTGCGCGGTGGGCATTGCCGCCGGCGCCATCATCGCCGCCAAACTCGTGCCGCTGCACAAGGCGGTCAACGTAGTGCCGGTCGGCATCGCGATGGGCATCATCGTCATCGCGATGAACTTCGCCACCTCGCTGTCCGTCGCGATACCGCTGCTGCTGCTGATCGGCGGCCTCGCCGGATTTTTCGTGGTACCGATGAACGCGCTGCTGCAGCACCGCGGCCACATTCTGATGGGGGCCGGACATTCCATCGCTGTGCAGAATTTCAACGAAAACCTGTCGATCCTCGCAATGCTCAGTCTGTATGCGCTGCTGATCTGGATGAATATATCGATCTACTGGGTGATCGCGCTGTTCGGCCTGTTCGTCTCGCTGTCGATGGTGCTGGTGCGCAAGCGCCATCTGCACAACCTCGCCCAGGGTGGGCTGCCGACCATCCCCACCGACGCGCCGCTGCATCCATAACGAGTTCCGACGCAAGCAACTGGAATGCAAAAGGCCGCCCTCGGGCGGCCTTTTGCTTTAAGGTGGAAACAGTTCAGACCTGCGCGAACTTGAAGCGCTTCACCTTTGCCAAAACAGTTCAGACCTGCTCGAACTTGAAGCGCTTCACCTTTGCAATAACCATTCAGACCTGATCGAACTTGAAGCGCTTGACCTTTGCCATATTAGTGCCTTCGATGCGGATCAGGCTCGTCGGCCCCTCACGCTTCGGCGAATGCAGGTCGCCTTCGTTGTAGACGTGGGCGATGCCCGGGGTCAGCTTGTAGGTTCGCGTGTGCTTCACCTTGCCCGCCTTGTCGGCGCTTCCAGGCTCGAGCAACTGGTAATCGCGCATCTCGGTTTCGCCGCGGGCCTGGCCGTAGATCGCCCAGGAATGGCCGTGGTCATGCGGTCCGCTGGTTTTAGCATCAGTGTAATCATGAGCCAGAATGCAGAAACCGAATTCTGGATCTTCGTAAATGATCTTGCGTTCGCCGACGCTCGGATCGACATGTTTGTCGATGAATTGTTTGTCCTTCAGTACTTCCTGCAGCAATGCTGCGACTTTTTTGCGCCCGGCCGGACCCGGCTCGGCCTTGATGTAGTCATGGCATTGCGCGGCAAACTGCTCCAGTGTGTGACTCATGGTGGACTCCTCCGTCAGATCAGTACATTGGTTATTGTGCAACAACTCCACCACTCCCGAACAGTCCCGCCGCCTATTTCTCGCGCGGACCGAGCAGGCCGGCGTCTGGCGCCCGGTATTCTCCGCTGCGCAATTGCTGCACCATTGCTGCCAGACTGAGCGCTGCATTCCGGACCTGGGCAAAGATCTCCGGATCAGCATCCAGATCCTCATGACTGGTGGCATAGGGCTTGTACCAACCGATCCAGGTATCCAGCGCCGCCTGCGGCCCGGCCTGGATCATGCCAATGTCAGTCAGCCAATCGACCAGCATGCGTCGCAGATTCTCCGGACCGGCCGCGTCGCCATGGGCAACGACCGCGAACGCACGGCCGGCCAGATGCTTCGGGTAATTCCAGCCCTGCAATTCCAGCGCCTTGGCCAGCGCCGGATCCTTGCCGTGCGTAGTTGTCGGATCGGGATTGCCGCCATCGGCACACACCAGACGATCGATCATCAGCTTGAGACTCGCCGGCGCTTGGTACCAGTGCACGGGACACAACACGAACACGCCGTGTGCCGCCGTCCAGCGCGGATAAATCTCGTTCATCCAGTCGTTGGTCTGCCCAACTGCGTGGTTCGGATAACACGAACAGGGCCAGTGGCACAGCGGCATTGCCGTGGATACACAGGCTTTGCAGGGATGGATGACTTTCCACGGTTCGTCAGTCAGCGTGGAAACATCGAGGAAGTCGACTTCATGGCCAGGTATGGACTCAATGGCTTGCTGCGCATGCTGGGCCAACCGCCGCGTTTTGGATATTTCTCCCGGACAAGTGTGTTCGCTGCGCGAGGAACCGTTGACGATCAGAATGCGCGTCGGTGAGAGGGAATCCTGCTGCCGTTTTTCGGCAGCGCCGATGGCTGCGCGGGTTGCCAGCCATTCTGCCGGCAGTTGCATGTCCGGGTCCGCATAACCCGCTCCCGCCGGGTGCTTGCGCGGCGACTTGCGATACTCGATGTAGCCATCCCAGGCCACCTCGAACACCTTCTCGAGCTCGGCGGCAACCTTGCCAAATTCCGGGTCGTAGAATTTCTCGTAGAAACGCTCGCGAAACTGGGTTTTAGTCAGCGGCACCCATTCGCTCTGCCGCCGCACATCCGGTTTTTCAGCCATGCGATCAGGCTCCCTCGGGTGCAATGCGAAACTCGACTACCGAGGCTTCGTTTTTAAGCCGCTCCGACAGCGCATGCATATTGCGCCGGTTCAGCGTCTTCATACCCATGCGGTATTCAAAACTCTGCCCGCCATCGGTCAGTTCAAAGGTCATATTGGCGATCGAGAAACCCAGAGCTTCGGTAATCGCGCGCAGCTCCGCCTCGGACATCACATTGGAACGCTTGAACTTGATGTTGAACTGGGCATAAAACTCGGTGGGCATCCGGCTTTCAATCCAGCGGAACGACGACAGCGTGAACAGCGTCGCCGCGACCGCCAGCATTGCCGGGATATAGAAACCGATACCGAACAGGATGCCGATCGCCGCCGTGACCCAGATCGACGCCGCTGTCGTCAGGCCGCGCACCGACAGACCCTCGCGCATGATCACGCCGGCACCGAGGAAACCGATGCCGGTCATGATGCCCTGCGCCATGCGTGTCGGGTCGATCACCACCCGTGAACCGGCCTGCGGCACGAACCACTGGCTTTCATACACTGTCACCAGCATCAGCAGCGCCGAAGCCAGGCACACCAGCGTGTGCGTGCGAAATCCCGCGGGACGGCCGTGGTAGCTGCGTTCGAGGCCGATCAGCCCGCCTGCCGTCAGCGCCGCGCCCATGCGTACCGCAATATCCAGTAACTCGCCGCTCACTATGGTCATGAAACCCTCCTCAGCCCCGTTGTTTCAGCGCCGCAGCCGCAGGTAAATTTCCGGCAGTTTGTTCGGCAGGCTGTTGATATTGTCCAGCACCAGGTAATGGCCCGGCCCGAAAATCTGCGGCAGATACTGATTCGCCATGGTATCGACGGTCACGCAGAAAGGATGCACGCCCTTGGCCACGGCCTCCTTCACCGCCATGCGCGTGTCTTCGTGCAGGTAACGCCGGTCGCCACCGTCATCGTAATCTTCGGGGCGGCCGTCGGACAGCAGCAACAACAGCCGGCGACGACTTTCGACACCGTCGAACGACGCAGTGGCATGACGGATCGCCGCCCCCATGCGCGTCGCCAACCGCCCCGACATGCCGCCGATCTGCGCGCGGACTTCTTCGGTCAGTTCTTCGTCGAAATCCTTGAGCATGTAATAGCTGACGTTATCGCGGTACTTGGAGCAGAACCCGGCAATCGAATACGCATCACCCACTTCCTCCATGCCCTCGGCGAACAACAGCACCCCCGCACGCACGCGGTCGACCAGCCGGCCGCCGCCTTCGGGCAGATGCTGCATGATCGAGGTCGACATGTCGGCAAGCAGCGTCACTGCGACCTCGCGCTTGCGGATTTCGCGGCGCTTGTAGATGTTGGGCCGCGGCGAACGTCCGGCGCGTTTTTCCGCGACATAACTGACTACGGCGTTGAGATCCATGTCGTCGCCATCGAGCTGCTGGGTCAGCGGCGCGGTGCGCGTGGGTTTTTGCGACTGGATGGCTTTTTTCAGGCGCTTCAAGGCATTCGCGTACTGTTTCATCAGCCGGTTGGTCTCGCCCATGTTCGATTCGGCGAGCCGCTTTTCCTGTACCCAGCTCCAGTTGCGCTTGTAACGCGACTCGCGGTAATCCCACTCCGGGTAGGGGATGCCTTTGTCGCTGCTGCCCTGGCCGGGTGTTTCCTTGTCGCTTTGGCCGGAAGCGCGCGCCGACTGGCCCGACGAATCGCCGTAACTGGGCATTTCCTTTTTTTCACCGTCGTCGCGCTGATCCCCCGACTCGGCGTTCTGCGGCGCTTCGGTTTCTTCACCACCCTCTTCCTGCTGCTCGCTTTTCTGCTCTGATCCGGCCTGCGTCTGCTGCGACTGGTCGTCGCTTTCCTGCGGATGCGCCATGCGCGATGCGTTCGGGCTGCGCCCAGGCAGATACGCGCCATGGAAGGCTTCGAGATCGGTGACCACAGGCAGCGTCATCGCGCTGTAGAGTTTTGCCGCCGCGCGCCAGGCATCGGCGATGGTTGCGCCCTCCATGAACAGCGGCGCAAAACGTTCATCGACAGCGCCGCCGGCATAATGCGCCAGCGCGGCCTCAATGCTCTCCAGGGCCAGATCATAATAAGCCGCGGTCTCCGGATGGCGCACACCCAGGCCGTGCGCGGCATTGCGCAGGCGCTTCAGGTAATTCGGCACGTTACGCTGCACGCGGAAATCAACACGCAGGTCTTCGCAGATATCCAGAATCAACTGGAAGCGCAGTGCATCGTCGCCAAAGCGCAGGAACAGCGGCCCCCAGGACACCGGGCCCTTGGCCGGA
>JAYUYQ010000171.1:0-12344 GCA_043752435.1 Betaproteobacteria bacterium | reverse complement strand
AAAAACATGCGTACGATGCTCAGAATATCTTTTATGCTGCTGGCGACGGTTGCTGACCCGCTGGCCGCAGCACAGGCCTGGCCTGATAAACCCATACGCGTGATTCTGGCGGTGCCCGCGGGCGCGACTCCGGACGTTACGGCGCGTTTGGTGTTCCCGGGAGTGTCGCAGCAACTGGGACAGCCGCTGGTTGCAGACAACCGCGCTGGCGGTGGCGGCATCATCGGTGCCGAGATTGCATCCCAGTCCGCGCCCGACGGCTACACGCTGTTCATCAGCAGCCCCGGCGCATTGACCATCCTGCCGCACCTGCGCAAGACCCCGCTGCCCTATGACACGCTGCGCGACTTTGCGCCGATCAGCCTGATTTCCATCGGGCCATTTGTATTGATGGTGCATCCGGCGGTACCGGCAAAAAATATCAGGGAGCTGATCGCGCTGGCCAAGGCCCAGCCCGGCAAACTCAATTACGCATCCGCCGGCAACGGCGTTGCCAACCACTTGGCGGGGGAGCTGTTCAAGCAGATGACCGGCACCGACATCGTGCATGTGCCGTATAAAGGCGCGCCGCAGGCAGTGACCGATGTGCTGGGCGGGCACATGAACATGATGTTCAATTCGGTGTCGCCCATTGTGGGCCATATCAAATCAGGCAAGGTGCGGGTGCTGGGTATTGCCAGCCTGCAACGTTCACCGCAGTTGCCGGATGTGCCGACGATCAGTGAATCCGGCGTGCCGGGTTTTGAAGCGGTGAACTGGTTTGGCATGTTTGCGCCGGCGAAAACGCCGAAAGCCATCATCAACCGCGTCAACGCCGCGGTGGTCAAGACGGTGAAGACACCCGAACTGCAGGCACAGTTCATCAGCCTGGGGGCGGATCCCGTGGGCAGCAGCGTCGATGAATTCACCGCCTTTGTCCGACGTGATTTGGAAAAATACGCAAAGATCGTGAAGATTTCCGGCGCAAAGATTGACTGAATTCATCGATTGAATGAAGCGAAGGATTATCTTTCCATCATGGTCGCCCGCGCCAAACAGAAACACATCGCCACCCGCGCCGCGCGTCCGCGCACGCTGCGGGCTCGCGTTGGCGAGGCAGAATGGCAGGCGCGTTGCGAACTCGCCGCGGCACACCGGCTGGTCGCGCATTTTGTCTCGGTCGATCTGACGTATAACCACATATCGTTGCGGGTGCCCGGCGAGCCTGAGCATTTCCTGATCAAGGCCGACAACGTGTTCATGGAGCAGGTGACGGCATCCAACCTGGTCAAATATGATCTGGCCGGCCGGCAGGTGGGTGTGTCGCCGTTCAAGACCAGCCCCGCGGCATATAATCTGCATGCTGCGCTTTTGCATGCACGGCCCGACATCCATTCCGCGGTGCACACGCACTCGCCAGCCAATCTTGCAGTGTCTGCGCAGCAACCCGGGCTGTTGCCGCTGACCCAGCAGGCGATGCGTTTTTACGGCCGCATCGCGCGTTACGCCAATGAAGTCGACGACACCACGCGCGAGGGTGCCGACCAGCTGGCTGCGGCACTCGGCAAACACTGGGTCATGCTGCTGGAAAACCACGGCGCGCTGATCTGCGGCACGACTTTGCCTGAAGCCTACATCTACCATCACTTTTTCGAGCTGGCCTGTCGTGCGCAGATTGGCGCGCTGGCCGGTGGCGTGAAACTGATCACTCCGGATCCCGCAGTCTGTACAGTGCGAGCGGCAAAGTTCGGCCGCATGGGGGTGTACAACGCAGACAGCCGCGACTGGGTGGCCAGCATGGCGTTGGTCGAGAAACTGTACCCGGACTACAAGACTTAGTTGAGACGACTAGGCTTGGTGTTTCAAAAACGCTAGCAGCATCGCCGCCATTTCCGCTTCCTTCGCGGCCCAGTCCTCGGGTGGCACCACGTCCACATCCAGATGATCAGCAAACAGGATGTTCAGCGTGGCGTCAGGCAGCATTTTCGCCAGCGTTTCTCCGACGGCCTTGGGGTGGGTGTTGTCATTGCCGGGAATCACACAGGCCGGTGCCTTGATTGAACGCAATTCCTCGGCGCTGGCGCCGATCACCGGCAAATCGGCTTCCCGCAGGAAACCTTCGCTCCAGCGCGTCATCGCGGCGATGACAGCCTTTGGGTCCGCACTCAGCAGGCGTTCGCGGTTCGGCGGATGCGCGGCAATCAGGTCGCGAAAATGCGGTGTTGCACACAGCGCTGCCATGCCGCCTGCTTGCACTGCGGTAATGTATTCTTCGTAGTATTGCTTCGCCAGACGTTTCGCTGCGAATGCACCGCCGGTGACGCGCCACAACAGCAGTCCGCGCACGGCCTCGGGATAACGCAGCGCGTAGGCCAGCGACATGCGGCAGCCGGAAGAACTGCCACCGACAAAAACAGTAGAGGTGCCGGATAACGCGCCGACCTGTTGCAGCAATACATGCTGGTCATCAGCCCAGACTTCGTGTTCGGCCAAATCGCTGGACAGCATCACCTCGGACGCACCGCAATTGCGCCGGTCGTGGATCAGCACACGATAACCGGCAGCAGCGATGTGCTGCGCCAGCGATTTGACTGCGGCCATTGCGCGTCGTCCGCCGGGCGATATGGCGACCCAGGGACCGCTGCTGCCGAGGATTTCGTAATTCAGGTTTGCGCCGTTGATGGTTGCTCTCATGGTGGCGGGTATTACGCCAAGAAATCAGACAGTGCGCAAGTGACAAAAAATTAAATAAAATCATATACTTATAAAGTTTATCCGAGGGTAGTGCTGGATTGCTGTGCAGCGGCCTCGGCTATACTGCGCACGGCATTTAACAGGGAGTTTCGCAGTGACTGCTAGCCAGAAAAAAAGCGTCAAGACACCGGTTCCTGCAGTCTTGCCGCCAAACAAACTGCCGCAGGCCAATCGCGCGATGATCGAACAGTCGTTGTCGGTGGGCATGGGGCGTGCACTGGGCATCCGCCTGAAAAAACTCACGCGCACCCGCATTGATGCCGAGATGCGCGTAACAGCAGACCACATCAACCGCAGCAGTCGCATCAACGGCGGCGTGCTGATGTCGTTTGCCGACATGCTTGGTGCGATGGGCACGCTGGCCAATCTGCCCGAGGGTTACCGCACCACCACGCTGGAATCAAAAACCAATTTTTTTGCCGCGGGTGAGGGGGATACCTTGGCCGCCAGCGCAGTTCCGCTGCATATTGGCCGCACGACCATGGTTTGGCAGACAACGATCAAGAACATGGACGGTACCAAAGTGGCCATCGTGACCCAAACCCAAATTGTGATCCCGAAGAAAACCTGAACATCATGAAAATAAAACTTCTGAATCCTTTCCTCGCTTGTACGGCAGCGATTGTGTTTTGCATGACCGCAGCGCTCCCGGCAACGGCCCAAACGGGCGCTGATCCGACACTCGCTGCTGCGGCAAAAGAAGCCGGAGCCAAGGTCACCACCAGCGGCCTGGTCATCCTGATGGTGAAGGAGGGCACCGGCCCACAGCCCGCCGCGGCTTCCACGGTCAGGGTGCATTACAAGGGCATGTTCCCCGACGGGCGGGAGTTCGACAGCTCATACAAGCGCGGCGAGCCCATCGAGTTTCCGCTGAATGGTGTTATCAAGTGCTGGACCGAAGGGGTGGCCTTGATGAAAGTCGGCGGCGCGGCAAAGCTGACTTGTCCGGCATCCATTGCTTACGGCGCGCGCGGTGCGGGTGGTGTGATTCCGCCGAACGCGACACTGGTGTTTGAAGTGGTATTGCTGGGCGTGCGTTAGAACGCGAATCCGGTATCATCCCGCAGCAGCCGTATCCCACTATCAGAACCTGCAGTTTTCAACCCGGAGATTGAAAATGTCCTCACTGATCCACGCGCGCCGCACAGTGCTGGCGCTGCTGCTGTCCTGTTTTGCAGTTGTTGCCTTAGCCCAGGCACAGCCCAAGCCCGCGTTCGAACCCGAGGTCGGCCAGGCCGGCAAGGACGTGGTCTGGGTGCCCACCGCGCAGGCGCTGGTCGACCGTATGCTTGATATGGCGAAGCTGACTGCCAAAGACATCCACTTTGACCTCGGTTCCGGGGACGGCCGCACGGTAATCACTGCGGCAAAACGCGGTGCGACGGCCACCGGCGTGGAATACAACCCGGAGATGGTGGAGCTCTCACGCCGTAATCTCGCGAAGGAAAAAATTAACGGCAAGGCAACGTTCATTCACGGCGACATTTTCGAGACCGATTTCTCCAACGCGACCGTGATCACGCTGTTCCTGCTGCCTGATCTCAACGTCAGGCTACGTCCGAAAATCCTCGATATGAAAGCGGGCACGCGCGTGGTGTCCAATTCGTTCACGATGGGCGACTGGAAATCTGATGAGAGCCAGACGGCCAGCAAGGACTGCACCAGTTACTGCACCGCCTATTTATGGATCGTGCCGGCCAAGGTCGTGGGTAACTGGACCTCGGGCAGGGACGAAATCAAGTTCGCTCAGGAATACCAGATGGTGCACGGCTCGGTGGGCAGTGGCGGCAAGCTGGCGCCGGTGCTGAATGGCAGGTTGCGCGGCGAAGACATCAGTTTCACCGCGGGTGATGGCCGTTACGCCGGCAAAGTCAGCGGTGATCGCATCGAAGGTACCGTGACCGCCGGTGGCAAAACGTCGCCGTGGGTTGCGGTTCGTGGCAAATGAGCGTGGTAAATGAGCGTGCTAAATGAGCGAGGCAAATGAGTGTGGCAAATGAGCGCGCCAAGTAAAGCCGGAGCATGAAAAAGTCCGACCGCGGTTACGCGGACCTGCATGATCACCTGGATGCGCTGCGCGAGCGGGGCTTGTTGATCGAGGTTGATCGCGCGATCGACAAGGATTCGGAGATGCACCCGCTGGTGCGCTGGCAGTACGTCGGCGGCATCGAGGAACACGAGCGCAAGGCTTTCCTGTTCACCAACGTCGTCAACGCACAGGGACGGAAATACAAGTTTCCGGTGGTGGTTGGCGCCTTCGCCGGCAACCGCGAAATCTACGGTGTCGGCATGCAGGCGCCGCTGGAGGAAGTGCAGAGCCGCTTGGACCACGCCATCGCCAATCCGATTCCACCGCGCGTCGTGGACAGCGCTGCGTGCCAGGAGGTGATCATCACCGGGGATGCGCTAAAGGGTGAGGGGAATGGGCTTGATGCCTTGCCGATTCCCGTGTCGACGCCGGGTTTCGACGGCGCGCCGACGCTGACCGCGACCAATGTCATTACCAAGGATCCGGAAACCGGCATCCAGAACCACGGCACTTACCGCGCCGGGCTGAAGGCGCCGGACCGCATGGTCGTGCGCATGGCGACGCGGGTTGGCGGTGCCGGTGGTTACCGCCATTACCAGAAACACCAGAAACGCGGCGACAAGACCATGCCGATTGCCATCGTGCTTGGTGCGCCACCCTGCGTGGCGTTTGTCGCACCGATGAAGCTGCCGATCGATCTTGATGAAGTGGGTGTCGCGGGCGGCGTTGCCGGTGCCCCGATCAACGTAGTGCGTGCCAAGACCGTCGACCTGCTGGTGCCGGCGGATGCCGAGATTGTGATCGAGGGTTTCATCGACACCGAACATGTCGAGCCCGAAGGCCCGTTTGGCGAGTCCCACGGCCACATCGCGCTGGAGCAGTTCAACATGCCGATGCGGGTGACGGCGATCACCCATCGCAAGGATGCGATCGTCGCTTCATACCTGAGTCAGGTTACGCCCAGCGAATCGAGTGCGATCAAACGCGTGTCGTTTGAGCCGATGTTCCTGTCGCACCTGCGCAATACGCTGGGCATCAAGGGCGTGAAACGCGTGACCTTGCACGAACGCATGACTGCGTTGCGCCGCATGACCATCGTCACCGTTGAACAGGGCACTCCGCGCAGCGAGGTATGGCGCGCGCTCTACGGCATGAGTTCTTTCAAGGCTGACTGCGGAAAAATAGGCATCGCGGTAAATGAAGACGTTGATCCGGAAAATTCCGATGCGCTGTTCTGGGCGATGGCGTTCCGCATGAATCCGGTGGAGGATCTGCAGGTGCTGAAACACCGCAGTGGCGGCCACGGTCCTGAACGCGAGCACGAGACCGACGAGGAAGATGCGACGCTGCTGATTGATGCCACCACCAAAAATGTGCTGCCGCCGTTTGCGTTGCCTAAGCGCGAATACATGGAAGGCGCGCGCAAAATCTGGGAAGAAATCGGTCTGCCCAAGCTGCGACCGCAGGCGCCGTGGTTCGGTGCACCAGTCGGCGACTGGTTGCCGGAGTGGGACGAAGGCGGACGTCGCGCCGCCACCGGCGGTTACCTGGAAAACGGCCGCATCAGCGAACAGGCGCAGCGCGAAGGTCTGCGGCCTGAAACGAGTTACCGGCCGGATGGCGATAAAAAGAAATAGCGTTGCTGGTTTGCAAACAAAAAACCGCGGGAGATTTTCCCCCGCGGTTTTTTTATGGGCCGCAATGCCAAAATACCAATAAAAACAGTCATATCCCGTCGGACATGAGACCGCGCAAAGCGCGGTGGTTAGTTGCCGTAAGTCAACTCGCTGAGCAGTTCTTCACTCTCGATATGGATGCGGCGATTGTCGATGCTCAGCACGCCTTGCCGCTTGAGAGAGCCCAGCACGCTGGTAACCGTCTGGCGCGAAGTGCCCACCATGTCCGCGATTTCCTGATGCGTAATCGGAATGTTCAGGAAAACTTCCTTGCCGATGCGCGTACCGTAGCGCGCGCTCAGTCGCAAAATCAGCTTGGCGATGCGCGTACTCACGTCATCGGATACGAGGTTTACGAACATTTCCCCGAGCACGCGCAGTCGCGATGACAGCACCTGCATGCTCAACATGGCAAGGTGCGGATGGTGCTCGAGATGAGCCCGGAATTTTTCCTGTGAAACAGCGAGCACTGCGGATGCCTCGCACGCTTGCGCGTTGACGACACGGCCGCCGCCACGGGCGACCTCCGCCAGACCAAAAATTTCACCGCTGAAACAGAACCAAAGGATCACTTCGCGGCCCAGCGGCGACAACTGGTGTATCTTGACCTTGCCGCTGCGCAGAAAGTAAACATTGCTGCCCGGGGCTCCTGAGCGAAACACGAAGTCACCCTTGCTGTAATGCTGCACCGTAGCAATTTCCAGCAGCGCGGCATAGTCCTGAGCATTCAATCGCGCCAGAAAATTCGAGGGTGCAACCAGAGTGGACGCGGTATCCACCGCATCCGCCGGCAGATTATTTCGCGGCGCAGTAGAAGCTACGATTTTGATCGTCATAGGGATTGATGTCGGCTGGCCGACATACACTGTAATCGGGTGATGCTAACGTGATTCATGCCTTGGCGCAAAGATACCGGGGCCAACAAGATTCGACATCGCGTACGTCGCCGCTATTTCTGATGATCCGGACGAACTTCCTGGAGGATGCCATGCAAATTTACTCGCGCAATTCCGCATTCATTTTGGCCATTGCTGTATGCGGTTTGTTTTTCTCTGTTCCAGCTTCAGCCCAGCAAGACGTCACCCCGAAAATGCAGCCCAGGATTGACGCCTACAAGAAGAAAATACAGGAATGGGCCGCGCATCCGGGGCTGGTCAAGGACGTGAAGGAGGCCAATGCCAAGGGGCCGGCGCCCGGCATGGCCAATGCCAAATGGCGTGAACTCAAGGAGAATGACCCCGCAGTCGAGAGTTTCGTCAAAAACTCCGTGGGCCAACTCGTCACCAAATGGATGAACGAAGATCCCAAGGGGATCAACAAGGTCGTCGTCAGCGGCGACAAAAGCCAGCGCATCGGCTTCACGTCCATGCCCGCAATCTACATCGGCAAAGGCCGTCCAAACTTTGATACTTCATTTGACGAAGGCAAAGTATGGCAGCAAGCGCAAGTTCAGCCCGATCCCAGCACGCATATACCGACCGTTCAGATCTCGGCACCCATCAAGGACGGCGGCAAGGTCATCGGCGTATTACTGGTCAGTTTAACTGCCGCGACACTGCAATAGGGGAGGGGCGTCATGGGCAACGGCATACAGATTGCGACCCCGGTCGCGAGCGGTGGAGGATTCATCGCGCGCTGGCGGAACAACATTATTGAGTCGGGCGGCAGCCCGGCCAAAACGCTCATCGGGTTCGTCGCCGCTTGGCTGGCATTTGCGCTGATCCTGTGGGTCATGCCGGTACCGGAAGGGCTTACCGTGCAGGGCAAGGCAGTGCTTGCGGTCATGGTGTGGGCTTGCATTATGTGGATTTCTGAAGCGATGCCGGTCGGAATTTCCGGTCTCCTGATTCCGATGCTGCTCGTGATGTCGGGCGGCGTTCAGCAGTTCCCGCGTGCCGCGAGCGGATTCACCACGCCGGTCGTATTTTTATGCCTCTCGGCTTTTATTTTCGCTGCCATCATGCAGGCCGCCGGGCTGGACAGGCGCATCGCCCTCTCCATGCTGAACAAGATGAAGGTGAAAACCGTCAACGGGGTGATCTGGGCGATGTTTGCGGTCAATATGGTGCTGTCGTTGATCATCCCTGCCGCCAATGCACGTGCGGCGACCCTGCTGCCGGTGATAAACGGCATCACCAAATTTTTCGGTGACAGCCCGCAAGAACGCGATGGAAAGAAAGCGATCGTGATCCAGAGCCTGGTTTACGGCTCGATGATCAGCGGCATGTGCATCATGACCGCGCACCTGCCGAACCTGGTGCTGGTTGGCCTGTTCGAGTCTGAACTGGGGCTGCGCATTTCATACGTTGACTGGTTCATCCTGCAGTTTCCCTACATCGGCATGTTCGTGCTCACACAGTGGTGGGTGCAGCACTACTTCAAAACACGCAAGGTCGGCATTCAGGGCGGCTACCAGGCCGTGCAAAAGCAGCATCAGGAACTGCCGCGGACCAGCCAGTCGGAGTGGCTGATACTGGCCATTTTCGGTTTGATCGCACTGACCTGGATGACGGAGCAATGGCACAGGGTGCCGTCGCACAACGCGGCGCTGCTGGGACTGGCGCTGCTTTTCATACCCGGCGTATTCGGCTTCAGATGGAAGGAAGTGCAGGATCGCACGATCTGGGGCACATTGTTGCTGCTGGCCGGTGCCCTGTCGATGTCGGCCGCCATGGGCAGCTCGGGCCTTGCGCAATGGTTATCCGACATCATCCACCCGATTGCCAAAGATCACACCTGGTGGATGATCCTGTTGATCCTGATGGTGGGTACGCACATTATCCGCCTGGGTATGCTGTCCAACGTCGCGGCAATCACGATGCTCGCACCGATCCTGCTCGCCATGGCGCCCAAACTGGGCGTGCATCCGGTTGCGTTCACGATGCTGGTGTCCGACACCGATACGTTTGCTTATATTCTGCCGACACAGATCACCGCCGCTGTGATCGCGTATTCGAGCGGCACTTTTTCCACTGCGGACTATGCGAAGGTGGGATGGGTGGCCGTGTTGATCGGAATTGCCTACGGGATTTTAGTGATGGCGCCCTGGTATGCGTTCCTCGGCATTCCGGTGTGGGACCCCAGCGCACCGTGGCCTTTCAAGACGCTCTGACCTGCATGCTGCCGGGATTGCCCCGGGCTTTTATTAAACATCTTACGAAAAGCTGCCATGAATAAAATGACCGACCCTCCCAAGGCGCAGGATCAGCACCGGTTCACCGAAGACGACTTGCGCCGGCGCCTCGGCAACTACGTGGCGCCCCGCGGCTTATACGACCAGAACAAGGCCAAGCCGTTCGTAGGGCGGGTAAGTTGTAACGTTGACCGCCTGGTAGCCGGGCAATGGACCGAAGTCGTGCTTGATTACGAAGTGGGCGCGTCCGGTGTGGCCGACGGCGCATGGTTCAAGGCGACATTCAAGTTTTATTCCGACTGGGCGCTCTTTCAAACTGTCGATCCGGCAGGCGCAAATTATGTGTCGGCGGAATATCACGCAGGCCCGCTGCTGCCCGGCCAAAGCCCGGCTGCGGTGCAATCTCTGAAGGTGCGATTCGACCAGAAAGGTCACGAGCGCCCCTTCCAGAAATCGGTGATCGTCGATACCGTCGATGGCTATCTCAACGCCGGCGACCACATCATCATACGGCTCGGCGACCGGCGCGCCGGCGGCCCCGGCACACGCATCCAGACTTTCGTCGAAGACAAATTCCGTTTTCGTTGCTATGTTGATCCGCTTGGCACTTCGCGTTTCGTCGCCGTGCCCGGCGATGTCGTCATCGATATCGTGGCCGGCCCGGCCGAGAACCTCTCGCTCATGGGACCACGGCTGGTGCGGCCCGGGACACCGTTCAAGCTACGGCTCTCGGCGCACGACCGCTGGGGCAACGCATGCAACAATGCCGGCGGCAAGGTTGAAGTCGTTGCGCAGCGCGGCGACAAGTCCGTTTATCACAAGTCGGTTCAATTCGACGCCACCGGCTGGGCCAGCACCGGTCTCACGGATTTGCCGTGCGAAACGGGTGAACTGATGATCACCGCCAGTATGCCTGGTGCGCTCAATGTCAAACCCGCCGTCCATTTCGTCACGGTGGACGGGAACGCGCCGTGCCCACGTGTTTTCTACGCCGATCTGCACGTGCATTCGCATGATACTGTCGGCACCAACAGCCCTGATTACAACACCCGCTATGGCCGCGACATCGCCGGACTCGACGTGATGGCGTATACCGCGAACGACTTCCAGATTACCGATGACAACTGGGAACTCGGTGTGAAAACCATGCACGAACTGCATCGCAATGGCGAGTTCGTCTGTTTTCCCGTGCAGGAATGGTGCGGCAGCTCGACTGCCGGTGGCGACCATAACGTGGTGTTTCTGGGCGACGGCAAGCCTGACTTCCCGTATAACGCCAAAGGCGAACACAACCGCACTTTTACGTGGAACGAGGACATGAAAGGCGCTGCGGTCGATCTTGGCCGCTGGCCGATTGAGGAATTGTGGCTCGCTTACATCGATGATGCAGAGCACCATTTGATCATGCCGCATGTCGGAGGCCGCCGCTACATTCCCGACTGGCACCACCCCGAGCTCGAACGTCTGATCGAAATTACCTCGGCTTGGGGGCATTTCGGCTGGCTATACCAGGACGTGATTGCGCGCGGCTATAAGCTGGGCGCTTCCGCTTCCGGCGACGAGCATCGCGGCCGTCCCGGCGGCGGGCTGCCGGGCACTCAGGTCTTCGGCGCCAAAGGCGGCATCACCGGTGTCATCGCTGACACGCTGGATCGCAGCACGATCGGCAAGGCATTGCGCGCGCGACATACGTTCGCCGCGAGCGGCGAGCGCATCATCGGACTCACCACCTGTGGCAAATACATGCAAGGCGATGAATTCGCCATCAATGGAGGTGCAAAAATAGATTACCGGTTCCTCGGGCTGCAAGGTTGGGACGAAATCACCGCGTACGATCACACCGGAATGATCTGGCATCGCGACCTGCAGAAAGAAACCGGTTACGGCGAGCGCAAAATCCGCATTCGCTGGGGCGGCGCACGCATCCCCGACCGCTACCGCTGGGCCGAATGGCGGGGCACGGTCAGTATCATCAACGGCACGATCAACGGGTTTGCCGGCGGCGGTTTCGAGCATCCTGAGGAATCCTGCTGGCGCGCCGGGCCGATCGACATTAACTTCAGGACGGACACGTACGGCGATTCTGATTCGCTGGTGGTGGACGTGAGCAATTTGAAACACTGCCGCATCCGCATCACGGGTCGCATCGACAGCTACGTCAAGGTCGGCGATCCGACGGCAGGCAACCCGTTCGTGCATTGCCCGACCTTCGAGTGGGAAGTCAGTGGCGCGGAGCTCCTCGAGAGCGAAGGCAGACTGCGCAGGGAGCTCGGCGGCTGCGAACTCTTTCTCGCGATAGAACGCATCGCGGACGCCCCGACGCCGCGCGAAGTGAGCGGAACGCTCGAAGTCGAGCCGCACAATGGACCGCACGGCTTCCGGCCGATTTACTTTTACGGACGCCAGACCGACGATGCCAAGGTGTGGACCTCGGCGATGTTTATCGAGTTCAGGAAGTAGGGTTGCGGTCGGCGCAACCCGTGAATTGCTAGCGGACGGAAGCCAGGCCGTGGTGCCGGTACACTGCGGCAACCTCATCGCTCAGCATAAACTCGCGGAAACGCTCGCCCCACTCCCCGCCGTCGCCGACCACGCCCACGTGCAGCGAGCTGATCATTTGTGCGGGATCATCGTCCCTCGTCAGCGTCACTATCTCGAACAGAGCCGGAAATATGCGGGTGTAGCGTAGCGCCAGATGGTAAAAGATAACCGCCACATCCGCGCGATCGTCGGCAAGGGACTGCGGCGCTTCGCGGTGGTGTATGCAGTCCCC
>JAYUYQ010000170.1:0-5099 GCA_043752435.1 Betaproteobacteria bacterium | reverse complement strand
CGGCCAGCGCTTCAAGTCTGATCACGGTCGGGTCGCCGTCGCGGGAGTCGTCGCCCTGGGTGGCCTGCTGCATGGCTGCGAGCATCGCGGCGGTTGGCTGGGTCACAGTGTCGGTGCGTAAATCAATCATGATATTTTTCAGTGGTGGGTATCGTGGTTCGATAAGCGGACTATTGATAAGCGGGCAATTCTAATAACACTCTTCCTGCCCGGCGGGCTGCACCGGGCGCGGGACAAAACCAAAACGCGCGGGCACTTCGGCGGCGCGCAGCGGTTTGACGGGGATGCGGGATGCGTCCAGTGCCAGTTCCAGCGCGACATCGCTGCCGGCCTGCACGGCATCCAGCGTGGCTGCCAGCGCCGTTTCGCCGCTGAGACCGCCGAAGCTGCTGAAGCGGGGGATCAGCGTTTCGAGATCAGCATCATGGATCAGGCCGATACCGAGATCGGTGTCGAGCAGCAGTTGTCCGGCGTCATCGATATAGGCGGCGTGAATGGCGTTGATCGCGGCGCCGCTGTGCGAGGCCAGTGCCAGTGTGGCGCCGGGCACAGAAGTGATGCGGTAAATGTGCGGCGTGTAATCCAGCGCGACATAAACGCGCTGCGGACCATTCTGCAAAAACCAGCGGCCCTGGTCATCATGGCTGTAGTTGCGGCCGAAAAAGGCAGCTATGCCTGGATTGGCAACGCGTTCGCCTTTCAGCAGCCAGTGGCCACGGCGGTCGAGAGACAGCCAGCCATACACTGAAGGGACGTCAGGCCACTTAGCCATGCCACGCAGAACAATTTCATCCATGGCTCCAATTTATCACGGCGGCTGACCGGCCTGATCCCGCTTCCGTCATTGATGCCGGTCTACGCCTGACATGGACTTGGGTGAGCTTTGAGTGACAGGTAACAGGCGTTCAAATTCCTTTTTGACTACGGCATAGCATTCACAGACGCGGTCTTCCAGCCCGGATCGCTCTTTGACCGTGATGTGGCCGCGGCGGTACTGAATGAGACCGGCGCGCTGCAATTCCCCGGCGGATTCAGTAATGCCTTCCCGTCGCACACCGAGCATGCGGGCAATAAGTTCCTGGGTCATGACCAGCACCTGCGACGGGGTGCGGTCGAGGGTCAACAGCAGCCAGCGGCACAGTTGCTGCTCGACAGAGTGGTGGCGATTGCAGGCAGCGGTTTGCATTATTTGCGTGATCAGCGCCTGGGTATAACGCAGCAACAATATCTGCAAGGAACCGGCACGGTTGAATTCCTGCTTCAGGATGCGGCGGTCCAGGCGGTAAGCCTGCCCCATGGTATGCACTACGGCGGAGCTCGAAGTGGTGTTTCCCCCGGTGACCAGAGAAATGCCGACCATACCTTCATTCCCTACCCCTGCAGATTCGGCTGTGGCCCCGGATTCCGTGACGTAGTGCAACGATACGATGGCCGTGGTGGGGAAATAGGCGTAATGCAATTGCTCGCCAGGGTCGTAGATCATTTCGCCGAGCAGCATCGGAACCAGTTCCAGATGCGCGGACAGCCGGGCGAATTCTGCGTCCGGTAAAGCGGCAAGCAGATAATTTTTACGCGAATTATGCATCTCTTAAATCACTTGTTGTCGACATCAAGCGTTGTAATTTGGCGCGATGATTTCCACGCCGATGCCGCGGTAGCCGATGAAGCGGCATTCCCGGTTGAACATGGGTTCCCCGCTCACCCGAAACTTTTGTTGCGAGTCATCCGCATTGACGCGGCTGAAAACAAAATCCAGGAACGGCTGCCGGGCGGCAATGGTGGTCTGCAACCATTCCCGCTCCGCTTCATTCCAGCCGGCTACCGGGGGAGGGATGTCATTTCCCGAGAGCGCGTTCACCCGGATGCCCAGCATTTCCAGCACGGGTCCTGAAACTTTGGTGAAGGTTCCGTGCTCGTCCTGCTCCCAGTACCAGTCCGAGGCCAGTTCGGTCAGGCTGCGATAGCGGGCTTCGCTTTCACGCAGTTCAGCGGTGCGTTCAAGTACGGTTTGTTCCAGAAGCTTGTTGTAATTATTGAGTTTTTTGTAGAGCAACCGTACTTCGAGCATATTGTGAATGCGCGTCTTGACCTCGACCAGATCGAATGGTTTGCTGATGAAATCCTTGGCTCCGGCCAGCAGCGCGCGTAATTTGTGGCCGGGCTGAGCGGTGATCACCAGGACCGGAAGATAATCGTCCGCGTCGTTGCTCTTCAGGGCTTCGATCACCTGAAAGCCATCCATGCCGGGCATCTGCAAATCGAGCAGGATCAGGTCATAGGCGTTTTTGCGATGCAGCTCGCAGACCTCCTGCGGTTTCATGGTTGAAGTAACGCCGGTGTAGCCGGCGTCACTCATCAGTTGTTCAAGTAGACTGACATTGGACTCCTGATCGTCAACAATCAGGATCTTGGCGCTGAGAAAGTCGGGTGCGATGGCCATTATGTTTTTTCCTTTTTATTTATGCGGGCGTATTCTGATTCTGCAAATTTAAGTGCCACGTCCAGTGTATCCATGAACTCGTTGACCTTGATCGGTTTGGTGAGATAGCGGAAAAATCCGGCATCCAGGCCGTGCTTGATATCGCGGGGCATGGCATTGGCACTGAGTGCAAGCACAGGGATGTGCGCGGTTGCCGGGTCCGCGCGCAGAATTTTGCAGGCTTCAATCCCGCTGATGCCGGGCAGATTGATGTCCATCAGAATGATATCTGGCCGCGAAGCGCGCGCCATCTCAATGCCGCGGTTGCCGTCCGGCGCACTCAGCAGGTGCAGGTCGGGCCGGCGCGCGATGAGATTCTTGACCAACAACATATTGGCCGGGTTGTCCTCGACATAAAGCACGGTGCGCAACCGCTTGTCGGCGGCAACGTGCGCCTGACCGACTGTCGTGGGTCCGACTGCGGCGGCGCCAAGCGGGTGTTCAGCCGTCAGGTTCAGTTCGATCCAGAACACACTGCCCACACCGACCGTGCTTTCCACGCCGATTTCGCCATGCATCAATTCGACCAGTCGCTTGCTCACCACCAGCCCGATGCCGGTGCCTTCCTCGTTGCCGGTCTCTTGCCCAAGGCGATTGAACGGCTGGAACAGTTGCGCAATTTCATCGGAAGTCAATCCTTTGCCGGTGTCCTTGACCCCAATGCGAATGCGTTCCGGAGAGATCGCCATGCAGTCCACAACAACTGTTCCGCCGGGTTTGTTGTATTTAACAGCATTGGTAAGCAGGTTGATGAAAACCTGCTTCATCCGGGTGTAGTCAGCTTTGACAAAGTACGGGATATCGAGCTGAGGAAAGGTTATGCGGATGCCGCTTTTTCGCGCTTGCGGTTCGATCATGGTCTGGCAATCGTGCAGCACTGCGGACAGCGACATGGATTCCAGCGACAGCGACAGCTTGCCCGACTCGATCAAAGCGAGATCAAGGATTTCATTGATCAGTTCCAGCAGATACCATCCCGCTTTGAGAATTTGATCGAGGTTTTGCTTCTGGGAGGGCGTAGGCAGCGGGGAGCCCGACTCTATCAACTGGGCGAATCCGAGGATCGCATTGAGCGGCGAGCGCAGTTCATGGCTCATGCTGGAAAGGAAATCCGATTTCGCGAGGTTGGCTTTTTCCGCCGCAAACTTGGCGCTCCCCAGTTCGACGTTCGTTTCCTGCAACGCCTGATCCAGGCGTTGGCGTTCGGTGACGTCGCGCGCAGCGGCGAACACACCCTGCAGCCTTCTGTCCCGATCGTAAAAGGTGGTCGCATTGTAGGACACCACAGTTTCCCTGCCGTCCCTGGAGCGCGCGGTGAGTTCGTAGTTGGTGACTTTCTTTTCGCTTAGCATCAGCTTGATGGCTGCCTCAGCGCGCTCTGGATCAGTAAAGTAGTTCTTGAACGGCGCGCCGATCAACTCGTCACGCGTGCAACCGGTGAGGGCCTCCATCTGCTTGTTGACGTCTGTGATGATGCCTAGCGGATCGGCCATCATCAGCGCGTCGATATTGGATTCGATGAGAGAGCGCGTGTAAAACTGTTGGTCGCGCAGACGCTGATCGAGCCTTTTCTGCTCTGCTTCGACCTGTTTTCGCGCGGTGTTGTCGGTGCCGATCAGCAGGTAGCCAATGATGGCATCCTGAGCGTCGCGCAGCGCCGTCACCGAAACCACGGCCGGGAACCGACTCCCGTCCTTGCGGAAGTACGTCAGCTCGTAGATGTCCTCGATGCCGCGCGACGCCTTGAACACCAGCGCCTCGAAGCCCGGCGTGATCGGCGTGCCGAGCTCGGTACTGAGGGCCTTGGCGCGCGCGATCACCTCTTGTGGATCGGAGATGTCGGCTGGCGTGATCTTGTTCGTCACCTCGGCTGCCGTGTAGCCGAGCATCCGCTCGGCGCCGACGTTGAAGATCTGGATGACGCCCTTGGCGTCCGTGGCGATGCTCGAGAAGTTGGCGCTGTTGAAGATCGCGCTCTGCAAGGCCCCGGCCTTAAGTAGCGCCTCTTCGGCCTGCTTGCGAGCGGTATTGTCGGTACCGATGAGCAGGTAGCCAATGATCGCTTTTTGTGCGTCGCGCAGGGCCGTGACAGACACGACCGCCGGGAGGCGGCTGCCATCCTTGCGGATGTAGGTCAGCTCGTAGATGTCCTCGATGCCGCGCGAGGCCTTGAATACCAATGCTTCAAAGCCTGGCGTAATCTTGGTTCCGAGCTCGATGCTCAACGCCTTGGCGCGCGCGACCACTTCCTGCGAATCGGAAATGTCGGCCGGCGTGATCTTGTTCATCACTTCGCCGGCCGTGTAGCCCAGCATGCGTTCCGCGCCGACGTTAAAGATCTGGATGACCCCCTTGGCATCCGTGGCGATGCTTGAAAAGTTGGCGCTGTTAAAAATCGCGCTCTGCAGGGCGCCCGCTTTGAGCTCGGTGCCAATGAGCAGATAGCCGATGATGGCATCCTGCGCGTCGCGCAGTGCCGTGACCGACACCACCGCCGGAAAGCGGCTGCCGTCCTTGCGGATGTAGGTCAACTCGTAGATGTCCTCAATACCGCGCGAGGCCTTGAAGACCAGCGCCTCGAAGCCTGGCGTGATCGGCGTTGAGAGCTCAACGCTCAACG
>JAYUYQ010000169.1:0-12460 GCA_043752435.1 Betaproteobacteria bacterium | reverse complement strand
AGAGCTGTGGCTGGCCTGGGAAACACTGCCGGCGGGCATGGACACCGAAAACCGGCTTTCGCATCTCGCGCGATGGGTCATCGACGCTGACAGCGCGGGAGTCGCGTACGGCCTGCGCCTGCCCGGCTTGACGCTGCCGATTAGCAGCGGCGCTGCCCACCGCAGCAATTGCCTGCGCGCACTGGCTTTGCATGGTCTCGCTGCCGACCACGCTTAACACGCGGATCATCGGATCCCGTGAAATTTTCTGGCTGAGCGCCGGGTTCCTGTTCGCCAGCCTGCCCCATCTGCTGCGGATACCGATATGGATTTCCGTGCTGACCGTCGGCATTGCCGGCTGGCGCCTGCTGCAACTCCGGATGCGCAGCAAGCCGGCGGCGAAATGGCTGATGGTACTGATCGCAGTTGCCGCCAGTGGCGGCATCCTGCTGCAATATCGCACGCTCTTCGGACGCGATGCCGGCGTCTCCCTGCTGGTGGTCATGCTCGCACTGAAATTGCTGGAAACCCGCACCCAGCGCGACGGCACGCTGCTGGGCTTCCTGGGTTGCTTTCTGCTGGTCACCAATTTCCTGCACTCACAGACCATATCGACCGCGGTTTACATGCTGGGCTGCGCATGGCTGCTGATCGCCAGCCTGATCAGCATGCAGTACACAGGCGCGTGGCCGGGTTGGCGTTCCCCTGTGCGCCGCGCCGGCGTGCTGATCCTGCAGGGCGTGCCGCTGATGCTGGTGCTGTTTCTGTTGTTCCCGCGCATCCAGGGACCGCTGTGGGGAATGCCGCAGGACGCCTATGCCGGATTGAGCGGCCTCTCCGACACCATGAGCCCGGGCAGCCTGAACAATCTGATTCTGTCCGACGCCATCGCTTTCCGCGCGTCCTTCACCCGCGGCATACCCGAACCCAAAGACCTGTACTGGCGCGGTCCCGTGTTATGGGATTACGACGGCAAGACCTGGACTGCGCCGCGCATCGTGGAAAGCACCAACGCTCTTCCTGATCTCGACCCGCAGATCAAATACACGGTGACGCTGGAGCCGCATAACAAACGCTGGCTCTTTGCGCTGGAATTTCCGGGCCTGCGGCCGCCGCGCTCCATCGCCACGCGCGACATGCAACTGCTCAGTTTTACACCGGTACGGAGCCGCGTGCGTTACGACATGGTGTCTTCCATCGGTACGGCCTATGGCGCAGACGACGACCAGAGCCTGCTCGCGCGCAATCTGCGCCTGCCGCCAGACACCAATCCGCGAACCAGTGCATTTGCGCAGGAACTGCGCAAGAAATTTCCGAACGACCGTAATCTGGTGGCCGCGGTGCTGACCCGCTTCCGCAATGAAAATTTTGTTTATACGCTTTCCCCGCCGCTGCTCGGTGAACAGCCGGTCGACGAATTCCTGTTTGAAACGCGCCGCGGTTTCTGTGAACACTACGCGTCTGCGTTTACCGTGCTGATGCGCGCCGCAGGCATACCGGCGCGGGTGGTCACCGGCTACCTCGGCGGCGAAGTGAATCCCATCGGCGATTACATCCTTGTGCGCCAGGCCGACGCCCATGCCTGGGTGGAAATCTGGCTGGAGAATACCGGCTGGGTGCGCGTCGATCCCACGGCGGCGGTATCACCGGCGCGGGTGGAGCGCGGCATTGCATCCGCCCTGCCGCGCACTGATGTTCTACCGATGTTCGTGCGCGGCGATTTTGCACTGCTGCAGCGCATGCGGCTGACGCTGGATTCGGTGACCTATACCTGGAATCAATGGGTGCTGGGTTACACACCGGACCGCCAGCGCCGATTTCTGTCCTATATCGGTTTCAGTGAGTCGACCTGGCAAACCCTGGCCTTCGTGCTGATGTTCTGCGCCGGCATTGCGGTGCTGATCGGCGCAGCCTTTGCGTTACGCGACCTGCGCGGCGTGCGTGAAGACGCGGTAAAAAAAATCTATATGTTGTTTTGCCGGAAGCTGGAGCGGCGCGGTTTGCGGCGCGATGCAGCGGAAGGCCCCCGTGTGTTTGCGCAGCGCGCCGGGCAAAAACATCCGGAATTGGCTGGCCCCATCAATGAAATCACTGCTTTATATATCGCACTGCGTTACGGGGACGAGCCCCGGCCAAAACAAATGCCCGCTTTCAAAGCCCGGGTGCAGGCTTTTAGGGCATAAAATATTAATAAAAACAAATAGTTAGGATAATTATGCGGGGGGCAGCAAGCCCGCAGGATCCACTGGTTTACCCAGCCTGCGGATTTCAAAATGCAGCTTCACCTGATCCGTATCGGTATCGCCCATTTCCGCAATTCTCTGACCACGCGCCACAGTCTGGCCTTCCTTCACCAGCAGTTCGCGGTTGTGCGCATACACGCTGAGAAATTTTTCGTTGTGCTTGATGACGATCAGTTTGCCCAGACCGCGGATGCCGGTGCCGCTGAAAATCACCCGACCGGGCCCGGCCGCCATCACCGGCTGCCCCATTTTTCCGGAGATGCCGATGCCTTTGTTCGAGGCTTCGTTGAACGGACTGACGACCTTGCCGCTGACCGGCCAGATCCAGTCGACTTCATCTGCGCTCGGCGGAAAAGGTTTCGCTTCAGGTTGGTCTGGCTTTGCAGTAGCGGCGGACTCGGGTTTGACGCCCGACATCTGGGCATAGGTCTGGTCCGAATACGGCACCCGCACGCCGCGCGGTTCCACGCGCGCACCAGCAACCGCTGCGGAAGCTGAAGGACCAGTGCCCAGCGGTTTCGCTTCAACAGCGCCTGAGGGCGAGCGCAGCGGTGTCGCCACCACGCCACCCGGCGGCGAAAGCCGTAATTGCTGGCCGATGCGGATGCGCGATGGCTCGACATTGTTCCATGCCGCCAGTTCGCGATAATCCAGGCCGAACTCCAGCGCGATGCTGTACATCGTATCGCCGGCTTTTACCGTATAGGAGTCTGGGCGCGGCTGATCCGCAACGGGAGCCTGGGTCACACGAGGCGCAGGTTTGGCCGGCGCAGTCTTGGTTTGTGGCTGGGGAGGAAGACGGTCAGTGACCGGTGCGGGACGCCCGGTCATGCACCCGGTCAGCAATGCCAGCATGCTTAAAGCCGCGACGCTGTGCATGCCGCTACCGCTGCGCTGAATCATGCGCTCCGCCGGCGCAGCGCGTCGTTTGTGTTCAGCCCAGTCCGGGGAGCAACGGAACAAAGTTGGCCACTTCCACTTTTCGATCAACATAACCTTGCGCGGTTTTCTCAATGACATGCAACGCCTGCTTGCCATGATGCGTCAGCGGGATGACGAGTTTACCACCCACGGCCAGCTGGTCGCGCAAGGCCTGCGGCACATGCATCGCCGCTGCGGCCACGATGATGCCGTCGAACGGCGCCTGCTCGGGCATGCCCAGGTTGCCGTCGGCGTTACGCACACGCACGTTGTGCGCGCGGGCATCGCGCAGGTGGCGTCGCGCCTTGGTCAATAAGGGCGCAAGCCGCTCTACTGAATACACCTCGCGCGCCAGTCGCGACAGCACCGCCGCCTGGTAACCGCAGCCGGTGCCGATCTCCAGCACCTTGTCCAGCACACTGCCGCTGCGCAGCAGTTCGAGCATGCGTGCCACCGTGTACGGGCTGGATATGGTCTGGCCAAACCCCAGCGGTAGCGACATGTCTTCGTAAGCCCGGCTCGCCAGCGCCTCATCGACAAAAATATGCCGCGGCACTTCACCCATGGCCGCCAGTATCAGTTCATCACGCACGCCCTGCCCGCGCAGCCGCTCCACCATGCGCATGCGGGTGCGCTGCGAAGTCATGCCGATGCCGGAATTGGCCGCGTTCATGTGTGGCCCAGCCAGCGTTCGACGGTTTCCATTTGCGCAAACCGCGTCAGATCCATCTGCAGCGGCGTGATGGATACCAGCTGGGACGCTGCAGCATGAAAATCGGTTCCCTCGCCGGCATCCTGCGCCCCCCCGGCGGCGCCGACCCAATACACCGTCTCGCCGCGCGGCGTGGTGGCCTTGAGCACGGGTTCGGCTTTATGGCGTTTACCGAGACGGGTGACTTTGATGCCCTGCAGTTGCTGATGCGGCACATCGGGCACGTTGACATTGAGCAGCACCGGCTGCTCGACGCGATGCCTGGCGAAACGCGCCACCAGTTCGGCCGCCACCCGCCCTGCAGTCGAAAAATGATCATGCCCCGCAGCAACCAGCGAGATCGCCAGTGACGGGATGCCGAGCAGAAAACCTTCGGTGGCCGCAGCGACGGTGCCGGAATAAATCGTATCGTCGCCCATATTGGCGCCGTGATTGATACCCGAGACCACGATATCCGGCAATTCCGGCAGCAGTCCGGTCACCGCCAGATGCACGCAGTCAGTCGGCGTGCCGTTGACATAGTAATAACCATTGCTGGCGCGGCGCACGGACAACGGCCGGTCAAGGGTGAGTGAATTGCTGGCGCCGCTGCGATCGCGTTCGGGCGCCACCACGGTGACCGTACCCAGCGCTGCAAGCGCCTGTTCCAGGGCCGCCAGGCCCGGTGCAAAATAACCGTCGTCGTTGCTGAGCAGGATGCGCACGCTGATGTTTCGGTTTGCTTTGTGATGTGCCCTGCATTGCGGCAGGCGATTATTTCAAAATTCCCGGGGCTTCAAAGATCCCAGGCTGCGCCGCGGATTTTAGCATGCAGTGCTGCGATATCCGGCACGATGCTACGATACACACCCCTTTAAACTACCGGCTTACAACCATGGCTCCCATCGGCTTTCGCATCCTGCCCTTCCCGCCCCAACCCGCAGCGAAAATCATCACCGCGCTGCGTAAAATCGCCACCGCACATCTCAGCGACAACATGCACCGTCTGCATGCCGTCGGCCCCGATCTCTGGCCCTGTCACCGGGGCGGCAAGCTGGTCGGTGCCGCGCTCACCGTCAAAGTGAGCCCCGGCGACAACCTGATGGTGCACAAGGCCATTGACATCGCCCGGCCGGGCGACGTGATCGTGGTCGATGCCGGCGGCATCAACACGCAAGCCATCATCGGTGAAATCATGGCGTCACTCGCCGAACGCAACGGCGTCGCGGGCATGGTCATCGACGGCGCGATCCGCGATGCCGATGCGCTGGCACTGTCGAGCTTTCCGGTCTACGCCAGCGGGGTGACCCATCGCGGCCCATACAAAAACGGTCCCGGCGAGATCAATGTGCCGGTGGTCATCGGTGATGCTGTTGTCAATGCCGGCGACATCATCATCGGTGATGACGACGGCCTGCTGATATTGCCGCAGGCGCTGGCTGAAGAAACCATCGCGCTGGCGCTGGTGCAAGCGAAACAGGAAGCCGCCCTGCTGAAAGCGATCCGCGGCAAAGGCAAAGTCGACCGCAGCTGGGTGGATATCACACTGCGCGCCAAAGGTTGTTTGATTCCGCCGAAGCTGCGCAGCCGATGAGCGGTTCGTTATGAGTGGTCCGTTATTCGGGCTCACAGTGGTCGATCTGACCACGGTGGTCATGGGACCCTACGCCACCCAGATCCTCGGCGACCTGGGCGCCAGCATCATCAAGGTCGAGGCTCCGGGGGGAGACAACGTACGCCATGTCGGTCCGATGAAAAATCACGGCATGGGCCACATGTTCCTGCACCTGAACCGCAACAAAAAAAGCATTGTGCTCGACTTGAAGCAACCGGCCGGTCGCGATGCACTGCTGAAGATTACCGCGACTGCCGATGTGCTGATTTACAACATCCGGCCGCAGGCGATGCAGCGGCTGCGGCTGGGTTATGCCGATGTCGCAGCAGTGAATCCGCGCATCATCTATGTCGGTGCGTATGGTTTCGGCCAGCAAGGCCCCTACGCAGCGCGTCCCGCGTATGACGATTTGATCCAGGGCATGTCCGGACTACCGTGGCTGCTCCAGCAATCCGGCGCGACAGAACCCCGCTATATCCCGGCTACGCTGGCCGACCGCATCGTCGGCCTGCATGCGGTGTACGCCGTCACTACCGCTTTGTATCACCGCGAACGCACCGGCACAGGCCAGGCGGTCGAAGTGCCGATGTTCGAATGCATGAGCCAGATGATCCTCGGCGATCATTTCGGTGGCCGCACTTTCGATCCTCCGACAGGCGCCGCCGGTTACGCCCGGGTGCTGGCGCCGCAGCGCAAGCCGTTCCGCACACTGGACAGCTACATTTGCGTACTGATGTACAACGACAAGCAGTGGCAGGGGTTTTTCCGCCTGATCGGCCGCGATGACCTGTATCGCGACGATCCGCGCTTCAATTCCCACGAAAACCGCTCGGCACGCATAGATGAAGTAAATGCCTTCGTTGCCGGCGAAATGCTCAAACGCAGCACTGGCGACTGGTTGCGCGTGCTGATGGCCGCCGACATCCCCGCCGCACGCATGAACACCATCGATGATGTCATCGACGATGAACACCTGACCGGCACCGGTTTTATCAGGATGGAGGAACATCCGACCGAAGGTGCCCTGCGCACTACCCGCGCTGCCACACAATGGTCGCACACGCCGCCGGCACCGCAATGCGGTGCGCCGCGGCTTGGTGAACATGGCGCTGAAGTATTGCGCGCCGCCGGTTACAGTGACGATGAAATCCGCAAGCTCGCCACGGCGGGCGTAACCACACTCCCCGTCTGAGGCCACATGGACTTCGAATTCTCTGACGACCAGCGCGCCATCCAGGATGCGATCACCCGCGTCTGCGCGCGTTTCGGCGCCGACTACTGGCTGCAGAAAGACCGCGACGGTGGTTTCCCACATGAATTTCATGCCGCGATCGCCGCCGACGGCTGGCTGGGCATTGCGATGCCCGAACGCTATGGCGGCAGCGACCTCGGAATCACCGAGGCGGCGCTGATGATGGAAACCATCGCTGCCTCCGGCGCCGGTTTTTCCGGCGCATCAGCGATCCACATGAACATTTTCGGCCTGCACCCGGTGGTGGTGTATGCCACCGACGAACAGAAGCAACGCTGGCTGCCGCCGCTGATTGCGGGCACCGACAAGGCCTGTTTCGGTGTGACCGAACCCGGCGCTGGCCTCAACACGACGCGCCTCACCACCAAGGCGGTGCGCGACGGTGATGATTACGTGATTACCGGACAAAAAGTCTGGATCTCCACCGCGCAAGTCGCCAACAAGATCCTGTTGCTGACGCGCACCACGCCGCTGGAACAGACGAAAAATCCGATCGACGGCCTGACCTTGTTTTACGCCGACATTGACCGCAGCAAAGTCGAGGCCCGCGAGATCGAAAAAATGGGCCGCAAGGCGGTGGATTCCAACCAGGTGTTCATCGACGGCTTGCGTGTGCCGGCAGCCGATCGCATTGGCGAGGAAGGCAAAGGGTTCCGCTACATCCTCGACGGACTCAATCCGGAGCGCATCCTGGTCGCCGCCGAAGCCGCAGGCCTCGGTCGCGCGGCGCTGAACCGGGCCGTGCAGTATGCCGGCGAACGCATCGTGTTCGACCGGCCGATCGGCCAGAATCAGGCGATCCAGCATCCGCTGGCACAGCGCTGGATCGAGCTCGAAGCGGCGCGACTGCTGACCTACAAGGCGGCCAGTCTTTACGACGCCGGCAAACCCTGTGGCGCCGAAGCCAATGCTGCCAAGTATTTTGCCGGTGAAGCGGGATTTAAGGCCTGCGAAACCGCAGTGCTGACCCATGGCGGCATGGGTTACGCCAAGGAATTCCACGTCGAGCGTTATTTCCGCGAAGCGATGATTGCGCGCATCGCGCCGGTCAGCCCGCAGTTGATCCTTTGTTACATCGCGGAGCGCGTGCTGGGATTGCCGAAGTCTTATTGATTCCCGGAGCTGCTGTGTCGACGAGCGCCGTATAGCTTCAGCAACTCGCGCACCTGCTCCACCCCCGCGGCAACATCATCACCGGGTTGCAACAGGGGCAGAAAACCGGTGACCCGCCGCCGGTAATTGAAATACACCGGAAGGATCGGCACACCCGCGGCACGGGCGATCCGGTAAAACCCGGATTTGAAGCGCGCGCCCTCAGTGCGCGTGCCCTCCGGCGTGATCGCCAGCCACAATTGTTCGCGTTGGCTGAAGGCCGCTGCCATGACATCGGTGAGGTCTTCCGGCTGTGTGCGGTTGACAGGGATGCCGCCCAACCAGCGCATGAAACCGCCCAGCGGCCAGAAAAACAAAGTGTGTTTGGCGATGAAGGCCACGCGCAGGCCCATCACATACAGGAACGCGGCGCCAATGATGAAATCCCAGGTGGAAGAATGCGGCGCGATGGCAATGACCAGCTTCGGCTGATCCGGAAATGGACCTTCGCTGTGCCAATCCAGCCGCCGCAGGATCCATCGTCCAAACGGCCGCAAGAGGCCGTAATGGCGGCGCGGCACCGTGGCGCCGACAGGGACGAATTCGACCGGCATGCGGGGAGCTGCACCCGCCGAATCAAGCATTGCTTCCTCCAACCCTGGGGTTCGGCATGGCCAGCCATGCCATCAGGCATACATTAAATAAATTTTGTAAGTAATTGATTTTATTTATTATTTTATTGTTGCCATGGCATACTGCCGATCATGTTCCAGTGACGGCATCATGCTGCGGATTTTAGCAACCCGCGCCGGATCAATGTCAGCAGAGATGATGCCGGGCGCTTCACCGCCATCGGCCAGCACTTCACCCCAGGGATCGACGATCAGCGCATGGCCGTAGGTCTGGCGGTTGCCGGGATGCTCACCGCACATCGCAGGCGCCAGGATATATGCGGCATTTTCAATGGCGCGCGCTTTGAGCAGCGTATGCCAGTGCACTTTGCCGGTCTGGTGCTGGAAAGAGGCCGGCACGGTGATGAATTCAGCACCTTGCTGCGCCAACGCGCGATACAGATGCGGGAATCTGACGTCGTAGCAGATGCTCATGCCCAGTTTGCCCCACGGTGTCGTTGCCACCACTGCCTGTTCACCCGGACGATACGAGGATGATTCACGGATCACCTTGCCGTCCGGTAGTGTGACGTCAAACATGTGGATCTTGTCGTAAGTCGCGACCACTGTGCCGTCAGCCGCGATCAGATATGAACGGTTGACAATGCGCTCCTCGCCGGTTTTGAGGGTCAGCGAACCAACCAGCAGCCAGACCTTGTTGGTAAGCGCCAGATTTTGCAGTTCCACCAGCGTGGCACCACCATCGGGATCGAGCGCCCTTTCGCGCATCACCCGGCCGCTGCCGTCCATCATCAGCGAATATTCCGGCGTCAGCACGAAATGGGCACCGTTGCCGGCGGCCTCGCAGACCCGGCTTTTGACGGCAGCGAGATTCACTGCCAGATCACTGCCACTGTTGAGTTGCAGGCAGGCGGCGCGGAAGATCTGACTCATGTGCAGGCTTTGAATGGCGTGGGTTGCAATGCGGATATCCGCCGACGGAATGCATTCTGGTCAAGTCGATCTGTGGCCAGACGGGCGATTAGAGAGACTTGCGGCGGATGTCCGCGGTACGGCGCGGCTTTATAAGCGCCAGAACATCCGGTGAAACCACAGGGAGATGCTCAAAACCGGGCTTGGCAAACAGGTAGCCCTGGAACAGGGTGACCCCTTCGTCCTGCAGCGCAAGACACTCTCCTTGAGTTTCAATCCCTTCCGCGATTACGCCCAGGTTGAGTTCGCGACAAGTGCCCATGATCCCATGAACGATTGCGCGCCGTACCCTGTCCTTGTCGATATTGCGGGTCAAAGCCATATCCAGCTTGATGTAATCCGGCTGAAATTCCGCGAGCAGATTGAGGCCGGAATATCCTGCACCAAAGTCATCGATAGCGGTCTTGAAACCTATTCGTTTGTATTCCTGGAAAATGTTAGTCAGATGGTGGTGATCGGTGACACGTTCGCCCTCGGTCACTTCAAACATCAGGCGGTCCGTTGAGAAGTTCAGATCATTGGCGGCTTCCAGTGTCGCGCGGATACAGGTCTCAGGCCGGTAAATGGCATTCGGCAGGAAATTAATGCTTAAGATCCCCTGCAATCCCAACTTTGCAGCGAGTCCAATCGCCTTTACCCTGCAGGCCTGATCAAACTGGTAGCGGTTGCTGTCGTTCACCTTGCCGAGAATTATGCCGGCCCCCTCCTGATTGGGGCCACGTACCAGCGCCTCGTAGCCGAATATGTTGCCAGCCGCCACATCGACGAACGGTTGAAACGCCATCGTGAAATCAAAGTCCAGGCCGGCACCTTCGCGACACTCTTTGCAAGTCAGTGCTTTAAAATTCCTCTGATCCATTATCTGAACTCCCTTAATCTAGAGTGTGCAGGTCTACGTGCAGAGATAGCCAATGGCCCCCTGATCATGGATTCCATTATGGCATCTGCGGGATATTCAATTTTATTTGACGACGCACGCGCAACGGGCGCCTGTCGATGTTTAGTGCATATCCTCGTCCTTACGGACGAAGATCATATTCGATGCCGGGCATGGGCAATTTTTTGCCTGCTCTTGGCCACTGACGCAGACTCAAACCTTGGTTTAATCACATCTGCAGGAGTCTTTTTGCCTTGAAGCCGTTGCGATTAATTTAAACTTATCGGGCAGTCTTCTATAACCAATTGATTTTAATAACATTTCTATGTTCGTTATCGCACAGAGTATTCGCGGTTGGGTATCTAATATTCCTGCGTCGGTTCACCGATTAAGACCCAACTTTGGAGAACGCAAAATGAAAAGCATCCTCGATCACAAATTCCACTACACCAGCAGTGTTGAAACTGATGTAAAGAAAACATTCGCAAGAGTGCATCGAGAGCTTTGCCGGCTCGAACAGGCCGATTCCGCCACGAAGGCAGAAGCTTCAAAGAAGGTACTGCAAATCACCGCCCGGCACGCCAATCCCCGCACCGGCAATATTTAAGCTGAAGAATTTAGTCCGCAGTTTTCTTTGATTGAGCCACCACCTGTCGGAAACTGGGGAGCAACAGCCATCTCAGGGAAGTATTCATTGTAATCGCCAATATCCTCGGTTGGCGATGCCAACCATTCACTCTCCTCAGCGAGGATTCTGCGGCGGTGGTCTGACGTAGCGACCGGAATTTCAGTATAGAACCACTACATCAGTGGCAAAGCAGCCCTGCCGCCTTGGCTTCAAACAGACTTTGAAATCTGCCCAGCTTTTTTGGATTGGTAATCCCCCCGTAAAACAGTATCAGCCGGAAGTGGAATTTTCTCGTAATCTACCCCGAGGAGGTTCCCTTGAAGAAATCGCGATTTACCGACAGCCAGATCCTGGGCGTTCTCAAGCAGGCTGAGGCTGGCACTCCGGTTCCGGAGCTATGCCGGACGCACGGCATCAGTTCGGCCACATTCTACAAATGGCGCTCTAAGTATGGCGGCATGGACACCTCGATGATGTCGAGGCTGAAGGCGTTGGAGGACGAGAACCGGCGCCTGAAAAAAATGTATGCCGAGGCCCAGATGAGCGCCGACATTCTGAAGGAAGCCCTCGCAAAAAAGTGGTGAGGCCGTCTCAGCGCCGGGAGATGGCCCGATGGGCGGTTCAGACCAAGGGCGCGAGTATCCGGCAGTCCTGCACTGACTTCTCGGTCAGCGCGACCTGCTATCGCTATCAACCAAAGCGCTCGGATGAGAACGCGGTGATCGCCGACTGGCTGGTCCGGCTGACCCACAACCAGCGCAACTGGGGCTTTGGTCTGTGCTTCCTGCACCTGCGCAACGTCAAGGGCTACCTCTGGAACCACAAGCGCGTCTATCGCATCTACAGGAGTCTGGAATTGAATTTACGGATCAAACCTAAAAAGCGCCTGGTGCGAGAGAGGCCGCAGCCTTTGGCGGTGCCGGACACGATCAACCAAGTCTGGTCGATGGACTTTATGCATGATCAGTTGAGTGACGGGCGCAGTTTCCGCCTGTTCAATGTGCTCGACGACTTCAACCGTGAGGGTCTGGGCATCGAGGCCGACCTGTCGCTGCCGGCGGCACGGGTGATCCGTTCGCTGGAGCAGATCATGGAATGGCGTGGCAAGCCGTCGGTGATCCGCTGTGACAATGGCCCCGAATACATTAGCGGCGCGTTGCGCGCATGGTCCGAAATCCGCGGAATACGGATCGAACATATCCAGCCCGGCAAGCCGCAGCAGAATGCCTACGTGGAACGCTACAACCGCACCGTGCGCTACGACTGGTTGGCCCAGTATCTGTTCGATTCGATCGACGAGGTGCAGGAGTCGGCCACCCGCTGGCTATGGACTTACAATCACGAACGGCCGAATATGGCGCTGGGCGGCATCACGCCCATGCAGAAATTGAAGCTCGCAGCTTAACCCCACTTCTGGCTGATGCTAAAAATGGGGGGATTACCCAAGCTCCGGCCAGTCTGGGCTGCAGCCGGTTCCGTGGACACTCATCTAAGCTAATTGCACCTTCTCAAAGTCTGCCGGACTGACGTAGCCAATGGTCGAATGACGTCGAGTCTG